>SCUG01000171.1 GCA_004297645.1 Saprospiraceae bacterium
TGATTTCCGCGCCGTCGTAGGTGGCGTTTTCCCGGGTCGTGCCGTCGGGGAATTTCAGGATGGGGATGTTTTCGGCGACGTGCTCCCAGTCGGGGTTTGGCGTCAGGCCAAGCTCACGGGCGGCTTGGGCGGCATAGCGCAGGGCGGTGATGGCCATGCCGTTGGTGAAGGCGTTGTTGTCAATGTTTTCCAGCCACTCGTTGGCGCCGATGACGTTGTTGATGTCGTAGTGGCCGTCCCGATTGATATCGGGATTGCGCTCGACCCGGCTGGCCCAAAAATCGGCAGCCGCCTCGAGGATGGGGTAGCCCCGCGTGCGCAGCCATTCTTTATCCTTCGTCACCTGGTAATATTTCCACGCAGCCCAGGCCACGCAGCCGGTGATGTGGTGTTGAAACGGACCAGTCAGTGCCCAGACGGGCGTGTCTTCCGAGCCGCCGGCGCTGCTCTCCCAGGGAAACATGGCGCCGTCGTAGCCGTGCGAAAAGGCGTTTTGCTTTGCCGCATCGAGTCGTTCGTAGCGGTACTCCAGCAGCGAGCGGGCGATTTCAGGATGAAGCATCAAAATGGGGGGGAACATCCAAAGCTCGGTGTCCCAGAAAACGTGGCCATTGTAGCCAAGCCCGGAGAGGCCCATCGGGGAAAGGCTGTACGCGGTGCCTGCCCGAGCGAAGGAGTAGAGGTGGTACAGCGCCGAGTGGATGGCCCGCTGCGCTTCGGGGTCGCCGTCCACGATGATGTCGCTTTGCCAGAGCTTCGCCCATTCAGCTTCGTGGCGGCGGAGCAGGCGCTCCCGGCCTTCGAGGGCGGCGAAGATGGTCAGGCGCTCGGCTTCGTTGTGCGGGTCGTTGTACTGGCTGGAAGCGACCGCCGAGGCGACGAGCGAGAAGCGGTAGGTTTCGCCAGCCTTGAGCCGTTTGGAAAACTTGGCGAGGTGCATGTTGTAGTCCCAATCTTCGTGGATGATGTCTGGCTCGCTGCCGTGTTTTTCTTCAAAAATAAAAGCCGAGCTGGCCGCCACCGTCAGCTTGCCCGAAGGGCTTTTACCCACCGAGGTCAGCAGTGGGATGAGCACGTGCGGGCGGTCAATTTCTGCGTAATAATTGCGCACGTCAGCTAAGTGCTCCGGCGCTTCGATGACGCTGGCGGGGGTGACGGTCACGTCCTTTTTGGCGGTCAATTCCACCACCGTCAGCGCCGTGTAGGGCAGGTGGCGCAGGGCCATCATGGTGTGCCGGACGGAGAGCTTGTCCCCCACGTCGAAGGTGGTGGTGAGTGCCGCCCGTTGCATGTCGAGGGTTTGGGTGAAATTGGAAATCTGGCTGCGGTTGATGCGCCTGCCGTCCACGTCGAGGTTCATGTTGACGTGGTTGAAGGTTTTCAAAATGTTGGAGACGCGGCCCCGTTGGTAGTAATCATAGACGCCATTGAGCACGACGTCTTTCACCCGCATGGGTTCGGGCGAGGAGACGATGCCTATCATGCCGTTGGCGACGGTGACGCCGTAGTAGTTGGCGGGGTCAATGTTGGTGGCGGTGATGTGCCAGGCATCTTGTGCAAATGATGAATGATGAATGATGAGTGATGAGTAGAGCAGGAAAAAGACAAAGACGAGGGATTTTTTCATGGCCAGTTTGTTTTGGAAGGCAAGTATAGAAAATTCAAATGAATAGGCAGGTCAAAAAGGTGGTTGCTGCCCGGTCAGAAATAAGGCCTTTCGCAGATTCACTAAATAATCCCTATTTAACTTGAGCCGGATGATTGTGACTCTCCCGGTTGGCGTAAGGCCAATCATTGTACTGTAATCGCTGCTCCATTTAAAGTGCTGGGCCCATTCTTGCTGGCGTGGGTGGAAAAGCGGCACTATCTCTCCGCTGACCGGGTCTAAAGCTTCTGTATGAGTAAACTTGTGATTGTTGCATCCGGGACAAGCCAAGGCAAGGTTATCGAGATCGTTTGACCCGTTTTTGGCGAGAGGAATAATGTGGTCAATAGAAAAGGGAGAAGATGAAAGGTTCTCTTGAGATTTGCAATATTCGCAGCAATAGTTTGCCCGTATCTTCACTCTTGAACGAGGCAATCTAACCCTTCGCTTTCCCATAAGGGCTTCTTTTAATCCCCAAATCACGGATCAGCTTTTCCAGTTTTACATTTCGAAGTTTAGCCAATTCAATTAAATAGGGCATTCTCCGGGCGTGCATACCTTCAATTTGATCAGTGATTTTTATCAAGATTTTAAGTTCGGCAGGTGCAATGGTCTCCAATTCCCGTTTTTTGACGAGCCGAAAGAATTCTTTCCAGATTTCTTCAGGCAGTCCGTCATTGATTTTTTCCAATAATTCCGCTTCTCTATCATTGAGCGGCTTTTTCTGCAAATACTGCGTCCTTTTTTTTAGTACGTTTAGTACGTACCTATCAAGCTGGACACCTTCCTTGGCAGCGTGTTCACGAAGTTGCTCTTCGAGCTTCGGAGGTAGTTGAATGGTAAGTGGCGACATGGGCGATTTTCTTTGATGGTTACAAAAGTACGATTTGGCAGGGATAAAAGTTGACCAGTATTTCTCTTCTTTCAATTCAAATTCGGCGCAAGCGGCTGGTGGTGAAAACGTACTGGTGAACTCCAGTTCGCCAGTGGAAATTGTCTGGCGAACTGGAGTTCGCCAGTACGATGCAGGAAGCCAAAACCTTTACTCCCGCCGGACCATCAGCTTGTTTACCCAAATCCTGTCTTCGCCCGTAATCTTCATCAGGTACATCCCCGCCGAAAGTCCGCTCAGGGGCAGTTCGTTGTCCCCTTGCACGACAGGCATGGAGCGGAGGAGCCTGCCATTCAAATCGAGGAGGTGCAACTCGCCCATGCCCGGCAGGTTTTTTATGAAAACCGTTTCGCTGGCAGGGTTGGGGAAAATATCCAAAAGGCCTGTAGTGGTATTTATGGCCGCCGTTGTTATGTTTTCCAACTGCTGAAGGGTACTGAAAAACAGGATGGTGTAAAAGGTGGCAGGTAACACGCAGCCTACGTGGTCAGCGGAGGGGTCGGCATTAAATGCGATGACTTCTGCGCCGCCGTTGGCATTCATCACGCTGTCGGCGAGAATGGCGTTTTCAAAGGGCACCTGGTCGTCGGCGGTGCAATAGACCAGGCGGGTGGGGGCAGCGGGCGCCCAATCGTACACATTGTTTTCGTTCAAGGCCACGTTGAACGGATGCTGGGGGTCGGTTAATATCGCCCCAACCATCGCATCCTGCATCATTTTCAATGGAACAGAAGCACCTTCATTTGCAGTGAGCAGGCTAATGAGTGTTGTGTTTAGTTCTGAAAGAGAGATTTCCCCATTGCCAAACTTAGTAATCGCTGGCACGTAGGCGGGTTTGAACACCTCGCTGAGGTCGTTGTAAAGGTTGCCATACATCATCTGATACGACAAGATGGTGTTGGGAATATATGCCGGAAAAAAATACTCGTTTTCCGACAGGATGAGTTCACGCATAATGCCGCCGATACTGTAAGGGCCTGACATCGGAGCGGCGGCTGTCACTGCAAATTCGTTGGAAAGTTCGAGTTCGAGCTTCCGGTGGAGGGCCATCGCTGCGTGCCCTCCCTGCGAGTATCCCGTGACGAAGACCTGCCCATTGAGCTGTAATTCCTCTTGTGCCGCAAAGTCCCGCGCTGCGCGCAATAAATCGACCGCAGCCGAGGCTTCCGTGGCGGCATGGACGTATGGGTGGAAACCCGGGGAATCGCCCAGCCCTAAATAATCAGGGGCAGCGACCAAATATCCCATACCGGAAAATATGGTGGCCAATTGCGATTCGCCGTTGAGATGCGAAGGCACGTCGGTCTTGGAGGAGGAAGTGCCGTGCTGGTAGCAGAGCATTGGATAAATTTTGCTGAAATTGTCGGGGGCAGCCAACAGCCCGGAAGCGGTGGAACTCACACCCTGGACATTGGGCGTGAGATAAGTGACTTTGTAAAGGTTCACCCCGTTGCGGATGAGCGGGTTGTTGAATTCGGCGATAAGCTGGTTTTTGGTCTTATGCTGCAAAAATGTGGAAGTGAGCAGCGTCTGCGCCACGATTATTTGCGCGGCAAAAAGAAAGGCGA
>SCUG01000172.1 GCA_004297645.1 Saprospiraceae bacterium
GGAACCGATTCATGACTTTTGTACAACAGAAAAACAAGCCTGACAAAATCAAAATGGCTGCATGAACATATAGAGATGCACTCAATTTGTTACACACTCAAATGATATAGACTTGCTCGTTTCCAGAGATTATTTGCAAGAAATGCGGCTTTGGGAGCCTAATAAACCCCTTGAAGAATATTTTTCTGAAACAGAAAAACTTGCGGACTTTATTCCGCCATTGGTTAGCAAAGGGATGATGGATGATGTCATTCGCCCCAAAAATTTTACGCTTTTGATGTTTGGCAAAAAGCCAATTAATCATTTTGAAGGAGCATATTCCATATTTTCAATTTATCGAGGGGTTGACAGAAGTGAACCAACTGCAGAAAGGCATGAGATAACAGGCACGATTGTGCAACAAGCCAGAAAACTGATAGAGAAGCTGAATACGGAAAATTATGTAGCTTTTGACAAGGAAGATGAAATACCCAACCAGGTAAAATACCCTTCTCGTGCGCTCCAGGAGGCAGTTGTCAACGCGTTGGTCCATAGAGATTATGAATCTTCTCAGCCCGTTAGGGTAACTGTTTTTAATGACAGAATTGAATTTAATTCACCGGGCGCCCTTCCCCGCGCTGTTGATAAAGAAAAGTTCTTGAAAGGGAAGGCATACCCACATTGGCGCAATCAAACCTTAGCATGGTTTTTCAACAAACTTCAACTTGCTCAAGCTGAAGGGCAAGGCATACCTACTATCATGCGCACCATGAGGGAAGAGGGCTGCCCCGACCCGGTATTTGATTTGGGGCAAGAGAATGTGGTTTGTATTCTGCCTGCCCATCCAAGGCACAAAACTTTTAAGGAGCTTCACGAAATTGAAAACAAGATTATAATCGACAATTTAGACGAGGCTAATGAACGAACAAAATCAATTCTTTCCAATGACCCTTATAATTTCAGAGCAATCGAACTGTTTTGTGAAATCAACAACTTATTGAAAACACCCAAAAAGGTTTACAATTTTTTGATTGAAAAAAAGCTCGATGTTTCAAAAATCAATTCTTCCACCCTGATAAAAATTGCAGATACGCTATCCTTCGTTGAAGGAAGCAAGGAAGTAATTGAGTTCGCAATTGAATTGTTTCACGCGGCAAAAGAAGGTCAGCTTGAAGAAAGAGAAATTCTGAAAATCACATTACACCTAAAGAAACTTGGGCGACATGAAGAAGTTATTTCATTCATTGATGAAAAAATCGACAGGCAGCCTGCCTTGGGTAAAAATACTTCCTTGCTTGAAGAACGAGCCAAAGCCAGAATGAGTTTGGCAAGCAAGTGCATTGATACCGGCAAGAAGCAAGGATTGGATGGAAAAATTAGAAGAAGGGCGTGGGAAGAGTGTAGAAGATACTTGAGTGCTGCGGAAAAAGACCTTAATGATGCACTCGACAATACAAAAAGCGGTTTCGAACGAGAGTACATTTTAAGAGACGTCGAATTCTTGAATGGCATGAAAACGATTGCACAAAAGCCATCCCGAAAAGGACCAAAATACATTAAACGTGTCATTCGGAAATAGGAAAAACATCAATGAAACTCTTCAACAAAGTCAACAACGACGAGCTTAAACAGCGCCTGCTGGAAAGTGCCGAAAAGCGCACCACGCTGTCATTTTACAAATACGCCCACATTGACAACCCCGAACTTTTCCGCAACCAGCTTTACCTTTTGCTGGACGAAGTGGGGGTGTTCGGCAGGATTTACGTGGCTAAGGAAGGCATCAACGGCCAGGTCTCCGTGCCGGAAGCCAACTTTGAGGATTTCAAAAAACGCCTCTTCTCCATCCCCTTCCTCGATGGCGTCCGGCTCAACATCGCCATTGACGACGACGGCAAATCCTTTTTTAAACTCAAAATAAAAGTCCGGAAAAAAATAGTCGCCGACGGGTTGGACGACGACGCCTTCGACGTGACAAAACGGGGCCACCACCTCAGCGCCCGCGAATACAACACCCTCACCGGCGACGAGGGCACCATAGTGGTGGACATGCGCAACCATTACGAAAGCGAGGTGGGACATTTCGAGGATGCCATCTGCCCCAATGTGACCACCTTCCGGGAGGCCCTGCCCCTCGTGGAGGAAATGCTGAAAGACAAAAAAGGCAGCAACATCGTGATGTACTGCACCGGCGGCATCCGCTGCGAAAAGGCCAGCGCCTACTATCTGCACCGGGGTTTCAAAAATGTGTTCATGGTGGATGGCGGCATCATCGAGTACGCCCGGCAGTGCGAGGAGCAAGGTTTGCCCAACAAATTTATCGGTAAAAATTTCGTCTTCGATGAACGCCTCGGCGAGCGCGTCGGCGAGCAAGTCATCGCCCGTTGCCACCAGTGCGGCAGCCCTTGCGATACCCATGTGAATTGCGCCAACGACGCCTGCCACCTCCTGTTTATCCAGTGCGATGCGTGTGCGGAAAAGTACCACAATTGCTGCTCGGCCCGCTGTGCCGAGTTTGCCCAACTGCCGCAGGAAGTACAGTTGGAATTGCGAAAGACCATGCAGTTCAACGGGACGAAGTTTACCAAAGGAAGGCACAAGGCATTTCGGCAGGATGAGGGGCTTGAGATGAAATGAGGTCAGGTGTGCCGCTGCCGCAACACTTCATACAACATAATTCCTGCCGCCACAGACACATTGAACGAGTCTGTTCCGCCTTTTTGCGGAATGACAAAACGCTCAGAGACTCTGGATAAAATGGCCTGTTGAACGCCTTCATCCTCAGAGCCAAGCACGAGGGCGGCGGGCACAGTCAAATCCAAATCGAAGAGATATTTTCCGGCTTTCAAATCGCTGGCAAA
>SCUG01000173.1 GCA_004297645.1 Saprospiraceae bacterium
CTTTCAACTCAATGGCTTTGCCGAAGCGGTCCAAACTCTGCCCTTCAGCATTGACAAAATTGCCGAGAACATCCATTGGTTTGCCAAAAGACAGCGTGATTTCGGAAGGCTGAGAGAAGAATTTCCAGCCAAATTTCATCAATTTTCTAAAGCTGTAAAATTCGTCCCTGGCTTTTATGTAGCGCTCCCGGCCAGTGCGGCTGAGGTGCTGTTCGATAAGATATTTAGCCTCCAGAACCACGTGATAACTCAGCACCAATGGTACGATGAAAACTTTGTCGTTGCGGCCTTTTTGAAAAATGGCCCGTTGTGCTTCGATGGCAGTGCCGAGTAGCCCCATCTTCAATTTATCCTCGATGACATTGGAGCGGCTGCGCGTACCTCCGGGGAAAAAGAGGCTGTTTGTGCCGCGCTGAATAGAGAGGTTCGACATGCACTTCAGCGTTTCCAAATAGATGGGGTTCTTCTTGCGGCGGTCTACGCGGTAGGCGCCCAGCCGGTTCATGAAATAGGCGGTGTAGCCTGTGTTGTACAAGTTGAGTCCAGCACCATAAGAAAAGGAGGGGAGCCCTACAATGGCGTCCATAGCGTAGCCGATGAGGATGGAGTCGAGGTTGCTGCAATGAGTGGGCACCACTACCACCGTACCCTTTGTGGTCAGGCTGCGAAGGGCTTCGATATGTCCGCGGGTGAGCAGGCGCTCGTACACCTTGTGTTTGTATCCGAAGATGCGCTTCATATTCCGGCCGGCGGCCGTGTTGAGCAGCCTGTTGAAAAAGACGGTGAGGAACCGGCGGGCAAACAAGAAGGTTGATTTCTTGAACGTGCCCACTATTTCACCTGCATAATGGCGGATGATGGTTCGCAGGATTTCCTCAGCATTGGCTGTGATTTCGTCTTTTTTGGTGTGGGGAGATTTCCCCATGAGTTTGCTGCTCATCTTCCGCCAAAATTGCCGCTCATTGGGTGGGTCCACTTTCCACGGCTCTTCTTTCATGCGGATGCGCTCCAAATAGATGGCTTGGGCGATGATGTCCGGCAACTCATCGCCATAAATAGCTTTCATTCGCTGAAAAGTGAATCCACAAATTTCTTCCACGAAGTTCCTCCTGTCGGCAAGGAGTTTGAAAATGGGCCAATTGGTAATCTCCGGAATGACGTGCGGGTACACGATGGAGTTTTCATTCCGCCTTTTTTCAGGTGTCCTGCTTTTGGTTGGTTTCTTTATCATCGTTTAAACAAAGGCCATATTTTCATGCACTGGCCTTATTGACTTCGTCAATGAAATCCAGGATTTCTTCTCTTCCAAGGCGTTGCACTGCCGAAGTGATGAATTGTTGCGGTAACTCGTTCCAATGTTCCTTTAGGGCTTTTTGAATAATGCCAATGTTGGCCTTTTCTTTTTGGGTTTTCATCCTATCGGCTTTGGTGAAAACGATGACGAAAGGTATTTCGTTTTTGCCCATCCAGTCGAGGAATTCGAGGTCTGTCTTCTGTG
>SCUG01000174.1 GCA_004297645.1 Saprospiraceae bacterium
TCGGTATTGAACTCGTCTATCAACAACTGCCCGTAAACCTGTGCCCGGCGAAAGAGGTTGACTTTTGCGTCGAGGCCGAGCAGTACATTATCGGGACTGCCGATGAAATGCTCCACCGCCCGGTACAAAATGACGGGGTTGAGGTAGCTCAACTCGAACTGCCCAATTTCACTATCGCGGGTAAAAATGGTGGCCTCATAAAGGCCGAGAGTGAAGTTTTTTGAAAAAGCCAGACTGAAATAATGGGCCGCCATGTATTTCTTCGGCAGCAGGCGGTCGCCGGTGAAATCTGCCCGCGATTGAGCGGTTAGCTCCGCAAAAAGGTTTTGGTAGCGGATGGGGCCAAATTGCCAGTTGAGTTTCAGGTAGAGGTAGTTGCTGGAAAAATTGGAAAGCAGCATCGAACGGTACCCATTGCCGATGAAGTTGCTGCCATGCCCTAACTGCATGCCCACGTGTTTGGAAATGTTCAATCCAAAGTATGCCTCGGCATTCAGGTTGTCGCGTCCATCCCGAATGGTGATGTGGCTGCTTTTATATGGCTTGAAGTAAGCAAACCCCGGCCAGGCATGGTATTTTTCAAAAAACTGGTTGACGTAGTCCGGAAAGCTCGCCTGGGTGTCTGTGATTTTTGAATAAAAAAAGATGCGGTCGTCAAGGCCGCCCCTGATTTCCACCCCTCTTTGATTGATAAACCGCCAGTACTTTCCATCCTCCCTCTCTTTCGATAGTTGAAAATTGATGAGCGGATTGATGCGCAGATGGAAATAGCTGCCGTCCACCTCGAACCAGTTGGCAGGGGTACGGTAAAAATAGCGAAGCACCGGTTTTCCAGACGTTTCGTAATGGGCGTTCGCCACGGACGCCGGCACCATGAGCCGGGCGTCCCGCTTTTCGCCGATGACCAGTGGCAGGGGAGGAGCGCCTAACCACTCGTTGTTATCCAAATAAAAATGGCGTAAATCCCGGCGGTCGGAGGCCGAAAGCTGCTCACTGCTGTCGAGAGAGAGGGCAAAATGCACTGCATCGCCACGCGTGTAATATTTCAGGGAAGAGTGGTAGGGTGGGAGCACCCCCGATTTTATTTCCAGCCGGTCGAGGAGGTGGTAAGCGGGGTTGCCCACCGGCAGGTTGGAACCCTGCGCCGCAAGCCACAGCGGGATGGCAACCAGCAGTAACCAAAGCAAGCACTTTTTTCCCATTCCCGCAGGGAATCTGTCCACGCCATAATAATCACAACCTCCCCTCATAAGTTGACGGCCATTCGCCGCAGGTTTCTTTGTTTAAAAATTTCCATTCCGGGTTGAATTCAGCGATGAGTTGTTCCTTCTTTTCCCCGGCCAACCCTTTAGCTCATTTTCACGGGTTGGTGGTAATGTAAATCCAGAAGTCGTATTGCTTTTTCATTGGCTCAGCGTGGCGTGGATGGTTTCCCTGAGCGGATGGAAAATCAATACCAATGCTGGTCGCCCAATTCCCCATACACCGACCGAATCCCTTCCTCCAGCCCAATCTTCGCTTTCCAGCCGAGGGCATTCAGCTTACTCACATCCATCAGTTTGCGGAGAGTACCATCGGGTTTCATGAGGTCGTGGACGATGGCACCTTCGTAGGCCACGATTTTTTGGATGAGCAGGGCGAGGTCTTTAATAGACAAATCTTCTCCGGTGCCAATGTTGACAGGACCGGGTTCGTCGTATTTTTCCATGAGAAAAAGGCAGGCATCAGCGAGGTCGTCCACGTGAAGGAATTCCCGGAGGGGAGCGCCGGTGCCCCACAGGGTTACCGCTGGCAGACCCTTTATTTTCGCTTCGTGAAACTTGCGAATCAGGGCTGGTAATACGTGTGAGGTTTGCAAATCGTAATTGTCGTTTGGGCCGTAGAGATTGGTGGGCATGACCGAAATAAATTGACAACCGTATTGCGCCCGGTAAGCATCGCAAAGTTTTATGCCCGCAATTTTGGCGATGGCATAAGGTTCGTTGGTGGGTTCAAGGGGGCCAGTCAGCAAGCATTCCTCATTCAAGGGCTGTGGGGCCATTTTCGGGTAGATACAGGAAGAGCCGAGGAACAGCAGCTTCTTTGCGCCATACTCATAGGCAGCGTGGATGACGTTGCTTTCTATCATCAGGTTGTCGTACAGAAACTCCGCCCGGTAAGTATTATTTGCCAAAATACCCCCCACCTTGGCAGCAGCCAAAAACACATACTCCGGCTGCTCTCGCCGAAAGAATTCCGTCACCTCATCCTGCCGGCGCAGGTCAAGCTCTGACGATGAGCGGGTAATAAGGTTCTCAAACCCGGCAGCTTTAAGCCTCCGGCAAATAGCCGAGCCTACCATTCCCCGGTGCCCGGCCACGTATATTTTAGCTTGTTTTTCCAAAAGACGCAAATTCGGTTTTATAGCTTGCTGCTCTGACCGCCCACCTCAATCATCTCTGTTCGCCTCTAATTCCGACAGCCGCAGTATCTGTTCTTTCTTAGTTTGAACCATGTCGGCAGCTACCATTTCTTCCACGAGTTTTTTTAAATCGTAACGCGGCTTCCAACCCAGCTGATTCATGGCTTTCGAAGGGTCGCCGATGAGCAGGTCCACTTCCGTGGGACGGTAGTAGCGGGGGTCCACTTCCACCATTGTTCTGCCATGCTCCAATTGGAAATCCGGGTGGTAGGAATCCACCACCACACCTATTTCCTGCTCGTCGTTGCCATTGAACTCCAGTTCAACGCCAATTTCACGGAAAGCCAGCCGCACGAATTCCCGCACCGAATTGGTTACGCCGGTAGCAATGACAAAATCTTCCGGCTTGTCTTGCTGGAGAATTAAGTACATGGCCTCCACGTAATCTTTGGCATGGCCCCAGTCCCGGCGGGCGTCGAGGTTGCCAAGATAGAGTTTGCTTTGCAGGCCATGGGCTATGCGAGCCACAGCCCTCGTGATTTTGCGGGTTACAAATGTCTCTCCCCGGATGGGTGATTCATGGTTGAACAAGATGCCGTTGCAGGCAAACATATCATAAGCCTCCCTGTAATTCACGTTTATCCAGTAGGCGTACATCTTTGCCACGGCGTACGGCGACCGGGGATAAAACGGTGTGGTCTCCTTTTGTGGGATTTCCTGCACTAAGCCGTATAGCTCCGAAGTGGATGCCTGATAAACCTTGGTCTTTTTCGCCATGCCAAGCAGACGTACCGCCTCCAGGACACGCAAAGCTCCAAGAGCATCCACATTCGCTGTATATTCGGGCGTTTCGAAACTTACCTGCACGTGCGACTGTGCTCCAAGGTTGTAAATCTCATCGGGTTGCGACTCCTGAATGATGCGGATGACGTTGCTGGAGTCGGTCAAATCGCCATAATGCAGGATAAAATGCGGATGATTAATGTGCGGGTCCTCGTATAAATGGTCAATTCGTTGTGTGTTGAACAGCGAACTGCGCCGCTTGATGCCGTGAACGATATAGCCTTTCTTTAGC
>SCUG01000175.1 GCA_004297645.1 Saprospiraceae bacterium
GTGTGTTTTTTCGGCGGCAAAGCCGCCGAAAAAACACACCCTTGTTCTTTTTGAGGCCGCCGGAGGCGGCCTCAAAAAGAACATCTTATTTCGAACACGTTACTTAGCGATGTATTCTTCTACGGTTTGTTGCTTTTGCATACCCCGGCTTTTTATCAGGCGCCAAATATAAGATTTAGGAGCACGGCGCCAAATTCTCTTGTGATGAAAACCAGTGGGGCACCACTCCGTTTTCAATTCTGAAAGTTGCACAGCCGGGGATGTATTCGTTGATTCACCTGGCGATTCTGCCACTGCAATTAACAATCAAACGGGTGGCTTCCGGCGAGACGTGTATGAAGACCGTATAAACAATTTATGCTAAAGTGCCGTTAAAGGATAACCTGCCAGTCGCCGGGCTGCGGAAGTGAATCTTAGCAGGTGAAGAACAATAAGGAATGAAGGAAGTGCACCATCGAGAGTTTTGTCGAATAAGTTTCAAAAGGAGAAATTAATGCGGAGAATTATCATTGATTCGATTTTTAACTCCCAACTTTAGGCTTGCAAATCTTCACGGTGCCCTGTTTATTGCAGTTCTCAGGAAAATGTAAATGTATGAGGGCATTCTTTACTCAGCCGTGATAAAGAAAATTCCAAACTTTGCCCCAACCTGCAATTCAGAGGACGAGAAGATAGCTTCCACGATGATGGTTTTGCGAAGAGTACATCAATTACAAAGAAGTTCACCTTGGACAATTGAATCCACTCAATAATATTGGGAATTTAGCTGTTCAAAATTTTATAAAATAAGCGCACAAATTATTCAATCATCCGATTATGAAACAGTATTACCTTTTCTTGTTAGCGGTCATTTTTAGTGCAACATTGGGCCACGCCCAAAAAGACTGTTGCTCCGCACAGTCTCTTCTTGGCTCAGATCCCATCACCATTGACCTTAATTTCGGCCATGCCAAACCCGACCCGATTGACCAATGCTCTTGCCTGACCTCCGGCGAGCACGATAGCTATTGGTTTGCATTCAGTTGTGTAGAGGCAGGCACTTTCGAGATGATGGTTATGCCACTTCAGCAGAACACCGACTACAATTTTGCCCTGTTCCTCAACGAATGCCCGTGCAAAGATTCACCGCTCATATCCTGCGATTTTTCCGGCCCGGTGCCCGCCGGAACTTCCGGTCCCACCGGTATTTCTTCCACCCCTCCTATTACTTTTGGCTGGCCTACCCAATCCCAGTTTCAACCAACTGTAAATTTGTTTGATGGGGCCAATTACTATTTAGTAGTGGACAATGTCACCGCAAATGCTGTCGGCTTCACCATTCAATTCGCAGGTACTGCCGTTATTGGACCACCCAATTTGGCGCCCGCCCCCGCCCCTATTTATGGCCCCACTACGGTATGCCCCGGCGGCACGGCAACGTATAGTGTGCCGCCAAGTATCCTGATAACTGGTTATAACTGGGAAATTTTGCCCGGCACTGGTCCCCAAAACGGTAACAATGAAATTGACCTACATTTTCCTCAGACGCCGGGAGTGTACTCCGTCTGTGTGACAGGAAAGGTGGGGGGGTGTCACCTGACAGAACAAAATTGCATCTCCGTAGTAGTGGCACCTATTGTCACAAATGTAGAAGACATCATTTGCCTGCCAGGTGTTTATGAGGCTGGCAATGGCCAAAACTTTTTTTCCCCGGGGAACTATCAGCTTGTTTTCGAATCGTATCAGGGTTGCGACAGCATCGTTAACCTCACGCTGAATGGTGCCCCAAAGAATTTTGACGTCTTGGTTAAGGAAGTCTGCGAGGGCACCTGCGTGGAATTTGGCGGCCAGACAATTTGCGAGTCGGGCACCTTCGAAGAGGTGCTTCCCAACCAATTTGGCTGCGACAGCACTACCATTTTCAACCTCATAGTGGTCCCTCTGGAATCCAACATCGAAGGCGAAGACACCCTCACCTGCTACAAAACCAGCCTCGTGCTCGACGGCAGCACATCCGTTGGCGGGGCGGGCATGACCTACACCTGGCTCAATGGCGGGGGCGATACCCTGAGCACTTCGACCACGCTGTCCGTGACGCTGCCTGGTGTTTATACCCTCGTTACAAAAAGCGTGGTAGGCGGCGACACCTGTACCGCCGAATCGGATGTTGAAATCATCGCCGATAACGCACCGCCGGACTCTGTCAGTGCCACCGGCGGCGCCATTACCTGCCTCACCAGTACAGTCACGCTGATGGCGAACTCCTCAACGCCCGGCGTGGTTTACGCATGGTCGGGTCCGGGTGGTTTTACTTCTGCTTCGCAAAATCCAGTGGTCAGCGTTCCCGGCAACTACGTGCTCACGGTGACGGGCCTCAATGGATGCACAGCCATAGCGATAGCCTCAGTTGCTGAAGATACCGAACCCCCCGTTGCGACCGCGGCAGGCGGCTCGATTACCTGCCTGAATGCGACGGTAGTGCTTGCCGGAAATTCCTCCGCTCCCGGTTCCACCTACTTTTGGCAAGGCCCCGGTGGCGTCACTTTCACAGAACAAAACCCCGAAGTGAGCAGCCCCGGAAAATACGTCCTCACCGTCACGGCACCCAATGGCTGCACTGGCACAGTTAGCACGGTTGTGCAATTGAACACTACGCCGCCCGACGCCGATGCTGGTGAAAACGGCACCCTCGACTGCAACGCCTCTGCTGTTGTGCTGAACGGCACCGGCTCTTCCACTGGCAGTCAATATAGCTACCTTTGGGCTACAATGGACGGCCACATCGCCTCCGGCGAAACCACCCTCACACCCACCGTGGATGCCATTGGAACTTATACCCTCACCGTAACCAATAGCATCAATGGTTGCACCAATACCGCACAAACCCAAGTCGTGCAATCGCCGGAAGTGACGGCGGCCATTTCCTCCCAGACTGAAGTCAGTTGTTTCGGGGAAGAGGATGGCACGGCCACAGTATCTGCTGGCGGTGGTACGGGAGGTTTCACCTTTACCTGGTCCAATGGAACCGGGGAAGCCACGGCATCGAATCTCGGCGCCGGCACTTACAGTGTGACCGCCACCGATGGGGCGGGTTGCACCGCTACGGCTACCGTGACAGTGACGCAGCCGGATGTGCTGGCTGTCAATGCTTCGGCTACCCCTCAGTCGGCCCCGGGCGTAAACGACGGCACAGCTACGGCCAACCCCACCGGCGGCACACCCGGCTATAGCTATGCCTGGGACAATGGAGAAACAACCGCTGCCATCACCGGCCTTGCGCCCGGCAATTACAGCGTAAGCGTCACCGATGCAAACGGCTGCGAAGCAGCGCAGGTGGTCACGGTAAGTGCCTCCGATTGCATCGTGAAAGCCAATGTAGATTTTACAAACGTTACCTGCCACGGCGATAGTGACGGCTCGGCCACCATCACCCTTGAAAATGCCGCTGAGCCAATTTCTTTCAATTGGTCCAACGGCAGCACCACACAGACGATTTCCGACATTCCGGCAGGCACTTACAACGTGAGTGCCACCGATGCTAACAATTGCGAAGTGGTCGCCACCATCAACATTTCTCAACCAGCAGCACTGAATGCCAACGCCACTACCACTGGTTTGACGGCCTTCAACGCCAACGATGGAACGGCCACCGCCAACCCTACCGGCGGCACCGGCGCATACTCCTTTGCCTGGAATACCGGCGGCACAACGGCTACCATTACGGCGCTTGCGCCGGGGGAATACACCGTCGTGGTGACTGACGAGAATGGCTGTGAGACGGCCCAAACGGTTGTCATTTCACCGTTCAATTGTTCGGTTTTGGCCAATATCTCATCGAGTGATGCCACGTGCAACGGCGCTGCCGATGGCCAAGCCACGGTGACTCTCACGGGTGGCGTGGCGCCATTCGAGTACCTTTGGTCTAATGACGAAACCACTGCCACCATCACAGGCCTGGCAGCCGGCACCTATTCCGTTTCGGTAGTGGATGCCGTGTTTTGCCCTATCATAGCAGAGGTGACCATCAGCGAACCAGTAGCTTTGGAGGTATCAGTAGTACAGGTTGTACCGGCGGATTGCGGCAGCAACAATGGCATCGCCACAGTGGCGGGCAGCGGCGGCACGCCGGGCTACGGCTATGCCTGGTCCAACGGCGCTTCGGGTGCTACGGCAACGGGCCTGGCCCCTGGCACACACATCGTGAGCGTGACCGATGCCAACGGCTGCGTGGTCACGGCAAATATTGAAATTGGTTTGAACGACAATGAACCGCCGGCCGTGGTGACGCAAAACCTCACAGTGGAACTCGATGCCACCGGCGCTGCCACTATCTCCCCGGCAGGCGTGGACAACGGCAGTACCGACAATTGCGGCATCGCCGCAATGACGTTGGATATCTCAGCTTTCAATTGCGATAATTTGGGTGATAATGAAGTAGCTCTGACGGTGACAGATGATGCCGGTAACAGCAGTTCCGGCACTGCCATCATCACCGTATTGGACAACATGCCGCCCAATGTGCTGGCGCAAAATATCACGCTGGAATTGGATGAAAACGGCACTGCCACACTAACGGCCGCCATGCTCGACAACGGCAGCAGCGACAATTGCGGCATCCCCACTTTTGGCATTGACCTGGAAAATTTCGGCTGCGATAATTTGGGTGAAAATGAGGTGCAGTTCACGGCTACCGACGGCAGTGGCAACAGTGCTACGACCGCCGTCACTGTGCAAGTGGCCGATAATCTGCCCCCGCAAATTGCCTGTCCTGGAAATATGGTGTTGCCTTATTGCGACCCGGTGGGCAACTACGACGTAACGGCCACAGACAATTGTTCCAACGGCCTTAGCATTGTAATGACCTCCGGCCTGCCCAGCGGCTCGTCCTTCCCTGCCGGCGAAACCCTGATTGGAATCGAAGCAACCGATGAAAGTGGCAACACCGCCACGTGTACTTTCTCGGTAAGCGTGCCGGCGGCCATGTCCGTTGCTATCGAATCCACGGATGTCACCTGTTTCGGCGAAAACGACGGCAGTGTCACCACAGCGGTGGCAAACGGTGCCCCAGGCTACACGTACTTGTGGAGTACCAATGAAACTTCGCCTGCCATCGAAGGCCTCGGCCCCGGCGAATACACAGTCTCCGTCACCGACGATGCAGGCTGCGAAGTGGTGGAATCTGTAATAGTCAATGAGCCGCTGCAATTGCTGACCGTGCTCGACAGCGTGATGAACGAAACGGGCAACCAGCAAAACGGTGGCGTCAACGTGACCGTAAGCGGTGGCGTGCAGCCTTATGAATACGTCTGGACCAACGCTGCTGGCAATGTCATTTCTAACCAGGAAGACGTTGCAGGACTCTCGGCCGGCACCTACCAATTAGCAGTTACTGACGCCAATGGCTGCGTCTCACTGAGCGCCTACACCATTCAATCCACGACGGCGGTGGACGAAGCAGACCTGCTCAGCCACATCCGCCTTTTCCCCAATCCTACGAGCGGGTTGGTGACACTGGAACTTACGGATATTCACCCGCTGGAGCTGGCCATCACTTCCTACGACGTGAACGGAAGAGCCGTCGTTTTGTACTCCGGCGATGCCAGCGGCAAGTATATCCTGGACTTCTCGGGGCAACCTGGCGGAGTGTATGTCTTGAAAATTATGCTGGATGGTCAGATTTTGACCAAGCGTTTGGTGGTGAGCAGATAGGGATAAAAGGCAGCGCCAGGATTGCTTCGAGCAATCCTGGCGCTCTATTTCATTAGGCTTTCGTTTTATCCCCTCTGAATTTTCTCAAATCTCCACTCGCTGAGTTGTTTGATGCGGTTGAGAATGTTGGCGGTGGCACGGTCATGCACCCATTCCCAAAGTCTGTTTACGATTTTGATGTTGGGCCAGTTTTCCTTTCCATAGAAGTTGAAACCGACGACGAAGAATAGCTGAGCTTGTCCAGCTTCATTCAGCCCGTCAATGGACGAACGCACGTACATGGAAAAGATGCCGATGGGGTAGCCGCCACTACTTTTGAACAGCAAATAGCGGGCGTTGTCGAAGTCAAAAGTGTCGGGTAATAGCTGGAACTTCAAGGCTTTGAGGCGGAACAGCGGGATGAACTTCAATCCGAGGAATCCATTTTTGAGGCCGAAAGGGTACCTTCTGCGGCCAAACAAAAACAATTCGATGTTGTCGAGTTGGCGGTCTATGCGGCCGACATTGGCGAGGTGGTTTGGCCAGCAAGTGGAATCGCCATCCCATTTTAACAGTTCTTCGAAGACGTAACTTGCCGGGGTATCCACACCGATCTTGTGAATATTCAGGATGGAGTACTGGTCGGTGCTGATGCCCAGCCTTTGCATGATTCTGAGGCTGTAATTCCGGCGCTCTTCCTCGGTTTCAAATTTTATGAGGGTTGGTATTTCCGGCTTGTGGAGCAGAAAAAAAAGGCAATCTGAAAGCAGACCGGTGCTCCTCGAAGGAGGGCTTTTTGTGGCAGTTTTGTCTCTGTCAGTTTTCAAGTTATGGATATTTTTTGCCAGCCTAATGTCCTCAGACCCTACGAAACACCGCGGTTTTGGCAATGCGGTGTCTTTCAATCGCCACGGAATTTTTTCAAAACGCAAGTGCTGCCATTCATTCCTCCACACCTTCGGCCGGTTTCAATGCAGGCAAACCGGTGACGGCTTTTTTCTCTTTGGTTTCCACAGTTTTCAGCCAATCCACCATTTTCTTGCGTTGGAGGTTGGTCAACCGTGCTTCGGGGTGCGTCCATGTGAAGCTCTTCAAGGGCATCTCCTCCTCGCTCACCATCTCCACAAGTTCTTCGGCTTTGCGGGCTTTTCTTTTGGCGTTCAAGTCAGCCCAGGTGGAGAAATTGAGGTGCCGCCGTCCATCATTGATGTGGTCTTTTATCCACCAGGCTAAAGGCTGCACGTTGGTGTACCAGGGGTATTCGGTGAGGTGGGAGTGGCAGTCGTAACAGGCATCCTGCAACAACGTAGCTACCTCCTGCGGCGGATTTTGTATGGTGATAAAATCTTTGGTTGTATCGTGGGGCGGATTGGTTTTGTCTATTTGGAAAAATTGGATGATGACTAACAGTGCGAGGAGTGCTAACAGGATGGGTTTAATTCTTTTCTTCATGTCGAAAATTGTGGTTCTTGTTTTTTGACAGATGGAATTGTCCGGCAATTTTAATCAATGGTTGCCAGAGTTTGTAAAAACCGGGCGGATTTGATGAATCGAGGTTGTCTGCTCAACGCCAATAGGTTTTCCCGGCCCTTGGCACGGGACAGGCCGTGCAAAACAATTTCTGTAACCGTGCATTACCCTCGGCGCCGCCTCTGGCAGCGCTGAGGGGAGGGGGAACATGGGGGCTTCGCCCCCAGGCCCCCTTGTAGCAAAGTATTGGCGCTTATGCGCAATTTAAGACCAACAATTTGTCGATAATTTCTGTCCTGCCGCCCGTTGTTCCGCTGGTGTTGGCTTTGCCAGGTTAGTAGTCAGCCACAGTCAAGTCAGATAAGTTGCGGTGCGCAGAGGCTCCATCAAAAATCACTTGAGAAAAAAGTGACGAAATAATTTAACGCTGAGATAATTTAACGCAAAGACGCAAGGACGCAAGGACGCAAGGACGCAGAGACGCAAGGGCGCAAGGACGCAGAGACGCAAGGGCGCAGAGTTGTATTTAGTTCCTTGCGTCCTTGCGTCTTTGCGTCCTTGCGTTCAAATTTTATTTATTGCGCCGAAGGCGCAAGTGCCTTCCCGCCTTTGGCGGCTTTTTTTTGGCGCAGCGATGGGGAACCGTAGATGCTTAGCGGTATTTACCCACAGGTTTTCATCTCGACTTTAGCCATTTGAGCAACCCCGGTTATCAACAAACAAAAGTGCCGGGTTAGCGAGGGTTTTAGTTTTTGGATGTCGGTAGAAAATACCGACATTCAAAAACTGGCAGTCAACCG
>SCUG01000018.1 GCA_004297645.1 Saprospiraceae bacterium
GCTTGCTGGCAGGAAGCGGAGGTGTTGCCGCCATTGTCTTTAGCTACCCAAGACCGGCTGATGGTGCCTTCGAGGCACTGGTCAATGTTGAGGACAACAGTTCGAATGAGGGTTAAATCGCAGTTATCGGCAAAGGTAGGTGCGCCAAAGAATTGGTCAAGGTATTGGCTTTGCTCATCCTGGGAGGCACCATCAAGAGCCGTTTCTAAGTTTTGAGCATAAAAATCACAGGCGATGCGCTGAGGTGGGGGGCAGGTGACGAGGACAGGCTTTTGCTTATCCTGCACATTTACCTGGACCATGCATTCGCCGTAATTATCGAAACAATCGTAAGCACGGAAAATGACCATAACAGGGTTGCTGGCCACGTCGTCGCAGCAGAAGCTGACCGAAGGGCCAAACGCCGTGTTGTCCACGCCGTCGTCGCAATTGTCCGTCATTTTGCGCACTTCAAAATGGTCGAAGCAGCAGTTGTCGTAACTGCCATCGTCGAATGTTTCCGCAAAAACTACAGCGACGCCGCCGGAGGAGAGGTTCACGTCGGTAATTTCATCGCAAACAGCCACGGGGGACACGTCGTCCACCACGGTCACCGTGATTTGAGTCTGACTGGTGTTGCCACAATTGTCAGCCGCCCAAATGCTGACGGTGTGAACGCCGAGCGGCAAGCCCGGTGCGGGAATCACGCCATCTATGGCTTCGCCAACGGAGGTTAAAATATGGACTTCCGCTACAGCGGTACAATTGTCAGTTACTGTGGGCTGGGCTATTACTTCGGTGGAGCTACAAAGGTTGGAGTAAACAGCGGGCAGATTGGCGCTCACCGTCACATCGTTGGCAGTGATTACTGGCGGCAGCAAGTCGGCTACTTTGATGATTTGAATATTGTCTTCGTCTTCTTCGCCGGGGTCCTGAAATTCGTTTCCGTTCACGTCGTCAAACCCAGCGGTAATGATTTCCAACGAGCACCAGTCAATGACCGTCCAGGTGCGTTTTATTTTAAAAACGCCGGGCGCTCCGCCGCATTCCTCCACTATTTCATCCTGAAAAGTATAGCTCATCTGGCAAAACTGCCCGTCGAGGGCCATCGGGATGCCAGAGCCGGTAGTGGCCAACACATTGCCAGAAAGGGCGCCATCCACATCCATGTCGTAATCGCCAGGGTCGGTATCCACAACTCCCGGATGCAATGGATTGGCTTGCGTGATGCCGGGATAAGCGCTGTTTTGCTCGCAATGCCAAACGATGTCATTTGGGAAATTGACCACTTTGGCCCGGTGGATGGTGATAAACTCCACGCAAGCCGCCTCATTGCCAGAGGCATCGGTGGCCACCCATTCACGGCGGTATTTCGCCACGCCGTCGTCGCAGGCATCGTTGTCCACCAGCGTGAGTCCCGCCATGCTCAGGCCTGGGCTGGTGTCGCAGTTATCGAAAGCGGGCGGTGGGGGCACGGCATTCACCTTGGCGGAGCAATGGATGTTACGGTCGGAGCATTCGAGAATTGGTGGCAATTTGTCTTCTACTATGATTTGGCCCCAGCAGGAATTTCCGGTCACCGGGTCAGTCACTTTCACGGTAAAGGTTGTGCCAATATCTGCACAAGTTAGCGTGTTGCCGAGAGGGTTCATGTTGATGTCGTAAATAATGACAACGTAATTGTCGTAACAACTGTAAGGCCCGCCTTCCAGAATCATATCGGCCCCGATGACCGCTTGGCCGTTGGCATCCAACGACGCCTGTACCTGGTCGTTGCACGACAAGGTCGTGGTAGGATTCGGAAAATCCAACACATTAATAGTAAAGGAACAACTGGTGCTGTTGCCATATTGATCGCTTGCCTCCAGTTCGATAAGGTACTGGCCAATGGGAAAAAAATCGCCGGAGGTGTATCCGGTTTGATTTGTCTGCACCACCACTGGTGAAGGGTCGCAGTTGTCAAGCACCGTAGGTGCAAAAGTTACCACCGATTCGCACATTCCCGGCTCCGTGGTTTTGAAAACATCGCCGGGACAAAGGAGAAATGGCGCCTCGGTATCGTCTATCACAACTGTCTCCATATGCGAGGCATCCGCACAGGTGCCATTTGAATTGGAGGAAAAACTCTGGATGGGAAATGGTGTGGCAGCCGTGGCATTCGATGTTTCGTTATCCAGCGCATTCGGGCCACTGAATATCCAGTTGTTCAACTCAAAGAACGCGGCATCAGGGCCGGTATTGTTGAGCCGGTAGGCCCAGCCATCCATGTATTCCCAAGATTGCCCAGTGCCATCCTGATTGATGTCTCCGAAAACGTCAATGACCATGCCGTGGCAAAACAATTCAACAGCATCATCGCCATTGATAGAAGGAGCCACTGAGTTGATATATGCCGGCGGAAATCCGAAAAATGACATGAAACTCAATTCATCCGTGGCTACCCAAACGTGAGTACCATGAGCTATGGCATCTGGAGGGAAAGTGAACTCCTCACCGTCAGACCCTCCACCATTGTTGGCCGAGCCAAAACCATAGGCACTTAAATCGGGAATGTCATTCAGTGCATAAAACTCGACGGCTTTGGGAACTCCACCACTGAGTGGCCCATCAATTACACCAGTTATGACAAGGTTTCCGCACCCACTAATGGTGTTGGTAATTTCATATTGACCGCGGTCGCTGAGCGAAAGGTCAATTGCACCTGTTTTCCCATCTAAAGAAAGTGCGGGGCCACCAGATACGACCGAGTATGTGTATATCCCATCTGTGCCAGTGTCGTGTTTCAAAACTGGATTGGCCTCGTTGGGGCAATAAATATCTGCATCATAGTAAAATTCAGCATCGGGGTTGGACAATATGGTGATGTTCACAACATCCATGGCGCTGAGGCAAACACCTCCACCCGGGGCATCAACCGTCCATGTCAGGGCGACAGAGGTTCCGGCCTCGGCAGGTGCCGGCAAATAGGTAGCATTTGGAATGTTTACATCACTGAATACACCCGCCCCACCCGACCATGTACCTGCTCCTGCCGCTGATAGCATAACGAGATCGTCTTCGCAAACAAGTTGGTTTGGGCCAGCATCGGCAATGGCGGGGGCTACAATCTCTATCGTTTGATAGCAAATGGATGTAGAACCCGCCGTATAGGTACCAATGGGCCAGGGTGTTGCAGCCGTTGAGTTGGACGTTTCATTATCCAAAGCATTGGGACCGCTGAAGGTCCAGTTGGCCAGCACAAAAGTGGAGCCATCGGGGCCTGTATTATTGATGCGGTAGGCCCAACCATCCATATACTCCCAAGGCTGGCCAGTACCGTCCATATTGATATCGCCGAAAACGTCAATCACCGCCCCATTCAAAAACAGCTCGATGGCATCATCACCGTTGATGTTGGCAGCGCTGCTTGTGTAATCGGGGTCGAAACCAAAAAATGTGTTGAAACCAGCGGCTTCGCTGGCAACCCAAATATGAGCACCTGAGGCAAGGGCAATCGCAGGGAAAGTGAATTCCTGACCATTGGAGCCACCACCGTTATTGGCAGAACCAAACCCATAAAGACTCAGGTCAGGGATCGCGGCCATAGCATAAAACTCGACCGCCTTGGGAACACCGCCAGACAACGGACCATCAATGACGCCAGTAATCACCAATGCTCCCGCTCCTCCGGAAACACTGACGGTATTGATGACGGTATAAACTCCTGCATCACTGGCGCTCAAGTCAATGGCGCCAGTGGTTGACGTTAAAGCCAAAGCAGGCCCCCCCGACACTATGGCGTAGGTGTACACACCATCAGTTCCCGTACTATGGCTCAGTACTGGGTCATTGGCATTTTGGCAATAAGCATTTGCATCGTATGAAAATTCTGCTGCGGGGTCGCAATAAGTTTGGGCTTTGATTGTATTTCCAAATAGTGAAAAGCACAATAGCACCAAATAAAAGCTGAAGGTGCGCCCATAGACGCCTGTTGTTGTAAGATTCATTTTCATGAGATATAATTCGCAAATCGGCTCCAACAATCATTCCGCTATAAAGAAAAGAAGAATGACATTATTGAAATACACGGTAGAGATGCGGACTTTAACAATGGATAACCGGGAATCGGGAAGGTGATAATTTTTGAGGGGAATTAACCCCGTGCCAAAGATAGGGTCTCGTTTTGGATTAGCGGCTTGAAGCATTAAGATTTTACCGTCATTTTCAATAGCGCTAACCTCTATGGTATCTTGACCTATTGCCTGAAGCTATTTTTTTTGATAAAACAATATGGCTCGCCAGGGGAACAGCAAATTGCCGCTGGCATAACCCTTTATTATCAATACTTTAAGAAAAAGGTAAAAAAAAAATTAAAAGATATTCCATTTTTTTCAATTCATATGATACCTTTGTACCACTGGTTTAGAAAATGTCAAACTACTTGATTAAGGAAACGAATTGATTACCCTACTTGTTCGCGACCTTATTATATGATAGTTAAGTTGAGACAATCATCACTTGAGAAATCGAACTTAAGCACACTAAAGGAAACACAACGACGATGGAATTTAGAGTCCACACCCATGGGACAAATTGCCCACTCCGACTTGCGTCTGGTTCCAGACTTACCCACAATCTTCTGTGGCATGCTCATCTGCAAGCAGAAACCTTCCCGTACCGGTTACATTTTAAACATGACATGAACAAATTCCCATCTGTACTGACAGATGAGGCAAAAACATTGAGACAGAAATTCTGAAGGGAAAAGGAATAGTAATGATAAACATCCATACTCCCTATTAGGTCCTGAGCAATGGTCCCTAAAACCACATATGCCAGACGTTCAATAACGAATGACGTCAGGAATATGGAGTTAGGATGTATTTCTGGGAGGCAAAGCCTCTACTCAATTTACAATGTTTCTGGCTCACAAAAAAAACATTGAGTAAATCTTGACACTTGGTAATCCCATTTTCTTTCATCATAATTACCCATGAACTTATGTTTAGTAAAACTACTCCTCACACTTTACATCTAGAACACTTTAACGCCGAACCAGAATTGCAGCCGCGAAGCAAAACCCTCGAAATGCTCCTCCCATTCTTTATGATAGCCGTAGGAGTGATTGGAATCTGGCTTTTCTTCGCCCGGTAATTCATTGGTACGACTGAAAAACATTAACTCTTTATCCCCCGGCGTCTGATTTTAATTATCAGCGCCGGGGCTTTTTGTTTTCAGAAGCGATGCGCCCGCTTCGCATATTCCTTTGCAAAATAGGTGATGATGACATCCGCCCCCGCCCGATGAATGCTCAACAGCGTTTCGGGCATGGCTTTTCCGAAAATCGAGCCACTATTTTTGGCGGGCTTCCGTAAGCATGGCGCATTCGCCGCTGACGTGAAAGGCGGCGATGGGCAATTCGAAATTTTCTTTCAGCAGGTGAATCACATCAAGGTGATTCATCGCCGGTTTTACCATCAGAAAATCCGCCCCTTCAATCATATCCAATTCAGCTTCTATGAGGGCCTAACATTTGTTGGCTGGTTTCATTTGGTAGGTCTTTTTACCCTTTGGAATGTCAGCCGATTCCCGTGGGGCGCTATCGAGGTCATCCCGGAATGGGCCGTAAAAAGCGCTGGCATATTTGGCTGTGTAAGACATAATGCCCGTATCGGTGAACCCGCCCTCGTCGAGCGCCTGCCGGATGTAGCCAATCCTTCTGTCCATCATATCGCTCGGGCCGAGTACGTCAAAGCCAGCCCAGGCTTGGGCAACGGCTTGATGGCCGTCGCAGCCGTGAGATAAAAATTGGAAGGTTCACAGCCATAAATGCCGGTCTATCCTTCTTCTCTTCTGGCACAGCATGGAACATAATAAAATCGGATATGCCAAGTTCAGGCACTCCTCCACCTCGCTCAACACATTCTCCTCCAAGAGCCGGGACATGCCGCATTGAGGACACTCCGCTTTTCACATTTTTCCCCGGCATGAGAAAAATAGTGGAAACAAGGTGCCTGGTTTCGAGGTGGGTTTCCTGAGCCATTCCGCGGATGCCGGCAGAGCTACGGTTTCGACTTGGACGTCTTTGTAACATGGCAAAAAGTGAATACTATCATAAATTAATGGTAGCCCTTCATAAATGCTCGGTTCCTTCGAGCTACACGGTTTTGAACCCTGCGTTTCAGGTAAGAAAACGCAGGGTTCAAAACCCTGCCGCTCGAAGCGCTACTCCACCGTGAGTTTCACAAGCTTCCAGCAGATACCATTTTGCGGGAAGACATCTCCGATGTTTGCATGGATAATTTTTTGGCCAGGAAAAAATCTGGGCGGCTTTTTCACCAGGCCATCGCGATAAGAGGCTAAGGAATTAAAATCGCTATGTCCGTGTTTTTCAGCCATTCCCTGTAACTTTGCGTGCATTTTAAAAAAAAAAACAAGAAATGCCTGCGCACAATCATGGTTAAAATCGGCAACATTGAATTGGGAGAATTCCCGCTTTTGCTGGCTCCAATGGAGGACGTCAGTGACCCACCTTTCCGGCGCTTGTGCAAGGAAAACGGGGCCGACATGATGTACACAGAGTTCGTCAGTGCAGACGGCCTCGTGCATGACGCAGACAAGAGTTTCGAAAAGCTGGACATCTACGACTACGAGCGGCCCATCGGCATTCAGTATTTCGGGGGTCAACTGGAAACCATGATTAAAGCGGCCAATATTGTGGAAAAGGCCAACCCCGACGTCATCGACATTAATTTCGGCTGCCCGGTAGCCAAGGTCGCCTGCCGCATGGCTGGTGCCGGCCTGTTGCAAGATATCCCAAAAATGGTGGAACTGACCAAGGCCGTCATCAACACCACCCAAAAGCCCGTCACGGTGAAGACCCGGCTCGGTTGGGACGACAAAAGCATCAACATCGTGGACGTAGCCGAACGGCTGCAAGATGTGGGCATTCAGGCCCTGACCATCCACGGCCGCACTCGCAAACAGATGTACAAAGGCGAGGCCGACTGGTCGTGGATCGCAAAAGTGAAAGACAACCCCCGGATGCACATTCCCATATTTGGCAATGGCGACATCAACGGCCCGGAAAAGGCCCTCGAATATCGTAACCGGTATGGGGTGGACGGCCTCATGATTGGCCGGGCCAGCATTGGCAATCCGTGGATTTTTCAACAGATAAAGCATTATCTCAACACGGGAGAAATTTTGCCCACCCCCTGCACAGAACAACGGGTAGCTGCCGCCAAACAGCACTTGCAGCATTCCATCGAATGGAAAGGACGAAGACTGGGAATTCTCGAAATGCGTCGCCATTACACCAATTACTTCCGGGGATTCCCGCATATCAAAACGTACCGGCAAAAATTAGTGACGTCCGATGAACCGGAGACCTTGTTTGACCTTCTTGACGAAATTGGCGATGCTTATTGCACCCATGAAATAGCAGCGTAAACTATCACAAAACAACCTCAACTTGGTTTTCAGTATAGCACCATACGAACGGGAAATCCTGGAACTCATTGGCGAAGCCGCCAAGCAATGTGGCGTACCGGCTTACGTGGTGGGCGGCTACGTGCGCGACCGCTTGCTCGCCCGGCCCACCAAAGACATAGACATCGTCTGCGTGGGCGACGGGGTAACCCTCGCCGAAACAGTAGCCTCGATGCTGCGCCCCATGCCCAGAGTTACCATTTTCAAGCGATTCGGCACCGCCATGCTCAAACACCAGAACTTAGAAATCGAATTCGTCGGGGCGAGAAAGGAGAGCTATCGCGCCGACAGCCGCAAACCCGACGTTGAGCAGGGCACCCTCGAAGACGACCAGTTGCGGCGCGATTTTACCATAAATGCACTGGCGGTCAGTCTCAGCGATGAGGATTTCGGTTCCATCCTCGACCCCTTCGACGGCCTGCAACATCTGGAAGACAAAATCCTGAAAACCCCCACCGACCCCGGAAAGACCTTCGCCGATGACCCGCTGCGCATGATGCGGGGAATTCGCCTTTCAACCCAGTTGGGGTTCCGTATAGAGGACGAAACCCTGACTGCCATTGCCCGTTACCGCAACCGGCTTCACATCGTATCCCAAGAGCGCATCACCGCTGAGATGGAAAAAATACTGGCAGCCGGCACTCCATCCATTGGTTTCAAACTACTGTACAAAACCGGTCTATTAAAAATTGTTTTCCCTGAAATGAGTGCCCTGCAAGGCGTGGAGGTGCAGAACGGTATAGGGCATAAGGACAACTTTTTCCATACGCTGGAAGTAGTGGACCGGCTTTGCCGGAAATCGAACAACATCTGGCTCCGTTGGGCTGCGCTACTTCATGATATCGCTAAGCCCCCAACTAAGCGCTTTGACCCCGAGGAAGGCTGGACCTTCCACGGCCACGAAAACCTCGGCGCAGCTATGGTGCCTCGCATCTTCAAGCGGCTGAAGCTGCCGCTCGACCACAAAATGAAGTTCGTGCAAAAAATGGTACAACTGCACCTGCGCCCCATTAGTTTGACCAAAGAAGAAATCACCGACAGCGCTGTGCGCCGGCTGCTGTTTGACGCAGGGGAAGACATTGACGAACTAATGCTGCTGGCCGAGGCGGACATTACTTCTAAAAACGACTCCAAGGTTCGCCGCTATCTTCGCAACTATGAACTTTTGCGGGAGCGGCTGGCCGTGGTCGAAAAATCCGACCGGCTCAGAAACTGGCAACCACCTGTTTCGGGGTTGGACATCATGAGCACCTTTGGCATCCCCCCATCGCGAGAAATTGGGATGATAAAAAATGCCATCCGGGAGGCTATTCTTGATGGCGAAGTGCATAATAATTTCGAACAGGCCTACCAGTTTATGCTTAATAAAGGAAAGGAACTCGGCTTGAAGCCCGTTAAAATCTTGCAGGAATCGGTGGCCGAAGGGTAACTTCTTTTTCTCAGAAAAAGTAATCCGCATTCCTGCTGACATGAGGCGAATTTTACAAACCATTTTATGAAAGTACGCACCCTAAGAAAGGACAAAATAAACGTCGTCACCTTGGGCTGTTCCAAAAACTTGGTGGACAGCGAAAACATCATCACCCAGCTCCGGGCCAATGATTACGAAGTGACCCACGAAGAGGAGAACGACGACGCCAACATTATCATCGTCAATACTTGCGGGTTTATTGAGCTGGCCAAACAGGAAAGCATTGACACCATCCTTCAATACGCCAGCATCAAAAGTGCAGGAGAAATAGACAAGCTGTACGTTACCGGATGCTTATCGCAGCGGTATAAAGACGACCTGGCCCGAGAGATTCCGGAGGTGGACGCCTGGTTCGGAACGCTGGAACTACCCGCCCTGCTCGGCCGTCTGAAAGCCGGCTACAAACACGACCTCATCGGGGAGCGCCTCATCACCACCCCGCCCCACTACGCTTACTTGAAAATCTCCGAAGGCTGCAATCGTACCTGCTCCTTTTGTGCCATCCCGTTGATGCGGGGCAAACACATTTCAAGGCCTATCGAAGCGCTTGTTGCAGAGGCAGCCGGTCTGGCGCGACGCGGGGTGAAAGAACTCATACTCATCGCACAGGAACTCACGTATTACGGCCTCGATATCTACAAAGAAAGAGCGCTGCCTAAACTTTTGCAGGAACTGTCGAAATTAGACGGCATCGAGTGGATAAGGCTGCATTACGCTTATCCCTCCAAATTCCCAGTGGAAGTGTTGGATGAAATAGCAACCCAGCCGAAAGTTTGCAATTATCTCGACATCCCGCTGCAACACGCCAGCAACGCCGTGCTCGAACGCATGCGCCGCCAAATCACAAGGGAAGAAACCACGGAATTGATAAATTTGGCCCGAAAGATCGTACCGGGCATTGCCATCCGCACCACGATGCTGGTTGGGTTTCCTGGAGAAACGGACGCCGAGTTTGAGGAACTTTGCGATTTTGTAAAGGAAATGGAATTTGAGCGGCTCGGCGTTTTTCAATACTCGCACGAAGAAAATACCGGCGCCCACGATTTGGAAGACGACGTGCCCCCTGAGACCAAAGCGACCCGTGCCGGCCGGTTGATGGAAATACAGCAAGAGATTTCGCACCGTAAGAATTTAGATAAAATTGGCCACACATTTAATGTCCTTTTCGACCGGAAGGAAGGCGCCTATTTCGTGGGACGCACCGAGGCCGACTCCCCTGAGGTTGACAACGAAGTGCTCGTGAGTGCCAATGACCAATACGTGCGAATAGGGGATTTTGCCAACATCAGGATTAATGATGCTTCTGAATTCGACTTGTTCGGGGAGGTAGCATTGGAAACTATCACCGCTCATGTATAGAGCATTATGTCGCAAATGCCTAACGGTTAGGGGGTTTAACTAAACCCTCAAAATCCCTAAACCGCCTAACCCGCCCAAACCCCAAACAGGAACAACTTTCGACCCATTTAAAACACCTTGCCATGACTGAACAACGCCGCTTTATCACCCAACGACTGCATAGCCCCTTTACGCAGGCATCCGCCGTGCTCGCTTTGGTGCTCCTTTTTGACTTCAGCGGGAAGCTTCTCCAAATGGCCGGCACTGACATCGAGCCACGGTACTTCTGGAATGTAAGCGCATCTTTCCTTTTATTTTTTTCCATGCTCAATTCATTGCTCAGTTTGTTGGCAAAAAGCACGGACAATTACTGGGGCAAGTCTATTCTTAGTTACTTGGCATTGGCGATATTGGGAGGAGTGGCTGCCAAAATATTTTCGTCGCTCAGCATCAACGAAGCCGGTACCTACCGCTGGCTTTACATCGTTTTGACCGCCGGCTACTTAGTGTTTTTATCCATTATTAGGATGGTCAGGAAAATAATAGAATATGCACAGCATGAAGATTGGCAGGAACCCCGGCCGCACAATCATGGGCAGTAACCCCTGACAAAGTGTTTCAAAAGGGTACTTGCTCGAAGCACAGGCATTATCACTATTCCTATTCACGCCAATCACCAAAAACTACCTACCTTTCGCAAAATTTTGACACATGAAAAGCATTATTCAACTCCTGCTTTTTCCCACACTCCTCCTCGCCGCCAGTTGTTCTGACGATAGCAGAACCACCAATGGTACCGGTTCGCTGCAAGATAGCCTTCAGCAGGACTCTATGACCGCAACCGCCAAGCCAACACTCGAAAAACCAGACTGCCCGGTGAGCGACCATGTTCTCAAAGGCAACCTGTTCTGGGAAAGCAATGAAAATCTGTTGGTGGTAATTGCCGCCAGCCAGGAAACCGAAGATCCAGATTTTGGCGAAAGCCACAGGCTGCTGGAAGTGTACGACGGTTCCAACTGCCAAAAAATTTTCCGGGAAATTCTGCCCGTAAACATCAGCCCGGATTTCCCCTATTATTTATCTAAAATCACCTACAACAAAGTAAGCAGGATAGTGGCCATTCAGGGGTTCAACCAGATTTACCTGTTCCACCTTGGTGAACGAAAACTCCTGGGGCCTTTTCAACCAAAATTTTTGAATGAACGCTACGCTGAAGATGCCCAGACCGGCATGATTGACCGGCTGGAAGTTTGGGAGAATTATTTAATTGGCCACGCCAACGGCATGGGGGCTTTTGTCTTCGACCTGCACAACCCCGAACGGCCTGCACCCATTCTCCCACTCGCTGAGTATGCAGTAGAAACGGGTATGATTTACAACTCGCTTTTTTTGCTGAACTCCGCTGACCAAAACGACGGTGCCCAAGCCATCATCCCTGCTTATAATGCCGATACCGAAGAATTTAAGATAAACCCCCTTTTTGGCAAGCCGCTGAAAATTGAGCAAAATATCAACCCGAAGGTCAGAAACAACCGGTACTTAGTGCTCAAAGAATTCACCGGCGCCAATGAAAGCCGCCCCGTGGCGATAGATATGGTGAAAATGACCATGCTGGATTTGCCTCCTGCCATCGCTTCTAAAAAAACCACGGATATCATTGCCTGGATGAAAAGTCAATGACTTCCCTCCCATGATTTTTTGGTAAAATCTCCCTCCGGCGTTCTTCCATGCCGCAGCCTCTCCTTTATCCGAAAGAAGCAGCCATTTATAGAATTATTTCACCAGCGGGATGAAGGCCGCTCTATTATTGTCCCTCTAAACTAAACGGACTTATGCTTATTGGTAAAACGACTCTCCGACTGTTCTTCCTTCCGATTCTTTTATCGGTTGCAAACATGGCACAAGCTCAGGAAACCTGGTCACTGCAAAAGTGCATCGAGTATGCCAGAGACAATAGCCTGACCCTGAAACAGGCGATGTATGGCGTAGAAATGGCAAAATTAACCGACAAGGGCAACCGCCTTGCACGTCTGCCTAACCTCAATGGTTCAGCATCGGGAGGCATCTCTTTTGGCCGCACCATTGACCCGGTGTCTAACAATTTCCAAAACCAACAATTCAGCTATAATAGTTACGGCCTCAATGCTGGCGCAATAGTTTACAGCGGTGGGCTTATTAACAGCACCATCAAACAAGGAGCGGCAGATGTGAAAGCCGCAGAAGCCGATGGAGCTTATTCGTTCAATGTGGCAGCACTGAATATCGCAAATTCCTACTTGCAGATTCTCCAGTCGGAGGAACAATTGGAAAGCGCCCAGAAAAGAAGAAACTTATCGAACCGGCAATTAGAGCAGACCGACAAGCTGATTGAGGCAGGCTCCCTTCCCGCCAACGACCGGTTGGATGTGTTGGCTCAGATTGCAAGGGACGAGTTGACCATCATTCAGTCTCAAAATGCCATTGACATCGGGTATTTGAACCTCAAAGAATTGATGCAACTCGACCCCACGACCGAAATTAAAATAGAGCATCCGGCATTCGTTATTCCGGCGGACTCAAATCCCGATGCACTGAGCTTTTGGGAAATTTACACTTCGGCACTTGGAACCCAGCCCCAAATAAAAGCGGACGAATATCGCTTAGAAAGCGCCGCCACCGGCGTTGACCTGGCTCGTTCGGCCTTCTTCCCGACCCTTTCCGTGTTTGGGGGAATAGACTCGCGTTGGTCGAGTGCCTCTAAGACTGTCACTTCAACC
>SCUG01000176.1 GCA_004297645.1 Saprospiraceae bacterium
AACGATAACCATTTCGCCGGTTTTATTGATGTAGCCGAACTTACTGTCCACTTTCACCAATGCCAGGCCCTCGCCAAAGTCGCCGGCAAAATCGTACTGAGGGGGGACGGCCAAACTTCCCTCCTTGCTGATGAATCCATATCTATCGTTTTGCATCACGACGGCCATGCCGTCGAAAAACTCACCGTTGGCGTTGCCTTCGCTGACGTCGAATTGAGGCTTTTGCAAAACGTTGCCCTCTTTGTCCACGATGCCCCATTTATTATCCTGTATCACAATGGCTACAGTATCCTGAAATGGCTGGCATTCATCGAACCGGGGTTCTATGACGAATTCGCCATTGCTGTTGATGTAGCCGGAGTGTTCGCCTGATGTGGCCGGGGCCAAGCCTTCATTGAACTCGCCCGCCCAGGCGAACCGCGGCTCAATGATGTAATTGCCCCATTGGTCAATGTAGCCGTAATGGCCGTTGAATTTCACTGCTGCCGCGCCCTCGCTAAAATCACTGACATCGTTGAACTGCATGGGAATGGCTACCCTGCCGCGTTCATCAATAAAGCCCCATTGTTGCACAAGCCGGACCTTGGCCATGTGCTCCTCGAACAGACCCACATAGTTGAAAAAACGGCGCATCAGCAGGCGTCCCATTTCATCAAGAGGCACCAACCGGTCGTTCAACTGCACGCGGGAAAAGCCGTTGTAAAAGTCTTCCACGGCATAATACTGCGGTTCGATGACCACCTCCCCGTTGGCATCCATAAATCCGTATTTCCCGAATTCCCGAATTTTAAAAAGTGATTTCCTCATGCGTCGTTAAAGGTAGGCGGCTAAGATAGGGATTTTTGGTTTTTTTTTGGGGGGATGTCTTGGTTGGGATTATCAAAAGGCGATAGGTTGTACCGGCACACCTCGTCATCCTTGGGGCGACAAACCTGTGGCAAGGTTGGAAGATAGGCTAACGGGGCCTGGCGTGGCGGGTGGCAGGGTATGAAATGTGCCGTAAAAAGAGCGTTTTGGCGTAACGCTGCGGGTTAGCAATAAATAAGTTCCGGCGCCATTTCAATCTCTGACATCAGAAGACGCAGGGTTTTCTTGCTGTCTTCCAGACTATCCAGAATGCTGGATTTTGTATCTTCAAATATACCCTTCAGGCTGGTAAGCAAGCCATAATAATATTCGATTCCTTCGTTCAGGTTATTTACAAAAGTCAAGAAATACTTTTGCTGTTTGTTTGTCATGGGGATTTCCGTTTCTTGTATTTTATTTTTCAGGAAATCAATATAAAGGCTCAATTCCTTAATGAATAAATTTGGGCGGTCGGTTCTCGAAATCACATTTGCCCGGCCATAAATATGGTCAATGATTTCTTTCAAGGACATTATTTTTGAGAAATACGCCATGTTTGGCCCCGGGCAAATCGAAACGCCATTTCCTTCGGTCTTTGTGTTCAGATTATTGGTTAGTAAAGAGGAGGTACCTAAGCCGACACATAGACAGGATTTCTCAACGATTTTGTCATACTTATTTTGATACTCAGCGGGCGACAGGTTTTCATTCTCAAGTTCCTTTATTTTCAGATGCTGGTATTGACGGGAAGCGAGGCAGATGGGTTTTTCTGTCAATTCAGTGTTTAACTCAATGTATTTTCTTGGGCATGAACTACCAGGTCTTCCTTTCGCTATCAAATCTGATTTTTCAACGTCTTTAGTGTTTCCTCTAAGGCTATTGAATGGAACGCCTAAGGGCGAAATATTGCTTAAATATAAATCCTCTTCTTTTGCGTCCATCAATTTATTTAAAGTCGAAACATCAACGTTTGTTGCCTCTGGTACTAAAAGGAATGGGGTGCCCCATCCAATAGAATCCAATTGATAATGCTCGATTAGAAATTGATGCTCTTCAGCCGTTCCCACTCCTCCCTGGGCAGTGATTCTAATGGGCAATGTTGATGTGGGTACCGGGCGGTTTTTGGTGGTAAGTGCCTCGACAAAAAGCTCATGTGTGGATTGAATTAACGCTTGCCGTTTGTCCTTAAACTCAGACAATACCGGGCCTAAAAGATATCCATCGGTTGCAAAAGCATGCCCGCCACAATTAAGCCCTGATTCTATTCTGTATTCTGAAACCCACAGCCCTTTTTTAGCGAGAAATCTACCTTGAATAAAAGCCGACCTGTAATCACTGACTTTTAAAATAATCTTCTTTTTAATTTCCCCATTTTTATCGGGATAGAAATCTTCAAAATTCTCTAAATAGCCATACAATCTCGGATTCATCCCTGCCGAAAATACGATGGATGATTTTAAATCACTGTTTGCATATCCTCTGAGTGCAGCATGGGCGTCATTATATTCTATCGGCAGTTTCTCTTCTTTTAAGTAGTTATCCTTATCGAGCTTGGTCATGATATTGACATCAATGCTGCCCATCGAAATATTTTCTTTTATCCAACTCCGGATTTCATTCAAATTAAAGCAATTTGCTGTTAACTTTTTGAATTCCTCCTTTATGGTGGAGCAGTCTGGCAGCATATTGAAATATGCCTTAATTTCTTGGCCTTTATCGAAAGCTGCATTTTTTAATTCTTCAAATTTCTTTTCTGCCAAATCGTTTATTAAATTCAGATAGGAGGTAATCCTTTTCGCCCTGAAATCTTCGATTTTATCAGTAATCTCATTATAGGGTAGCTCATATTTTCCGCAGTACATCTTTCTTAATTTTTCAAGAAGAATGTCATCAACTAAGGAAATAACGGAATCTATCCCGTATTTAGACACCTTTAACGGGGTATCCACACTAAATCCTATTCCCATGACAGGAATGTGAAATGAATGTACTTTGGTCATGTCTCGATTAATTAAAGTTTAGTCGTTGGTCACATTTTTATAATTGCCCCGGTAGTTTCAAGCCAAACTGTGATAAAACAGCTGCAGGTGTTGAAAGTTTATTGCCGCTTCATTTGCCAAAGTTCTTACGCCTGATTCAGTTGAAAAGCAAAAGCGGTGGCAAATGTAACATTGCGCCATTTAACCCTGCTCAATTTGGCACAACTAATTCTGCCCTCTCATTTCATTTCGCCGGTCATATCCTCCGGCCGCACCCACTCGTCGAATTGTTTCTCAGTCAAAAGGCCGAGTTCGAGTGCTGCTTGTTTGAGGGTAGTGCCTTCGGCATGTGCTTTTTTGGCAATCTTGCCGGAGTTGTCGTAGCCAATGTGTGTGTTAAGTGCCGTGACGAGCATCAGCGAATTGTCCAGATTTTGTTTGATGCGGGGCAGATTAGGTTCGATGCCCGTGGCGCAGTTGTCATTGAAGCTGACGCAGGTGTCACCGATGAGGCGGGCCGATGTGAGGAAGTTGAAAATCATCACCGGCTTGAATACATTCAGCTCGAAGTGACCGTTCATGCCGCCGATGTTCACCGCCACATCGTTGCCGATGACCTGTGCCATGGCCATGGTCATTGCTTCAGCTTGTGTGGGGTTCACCTTGCCCGGCATGATGGAGGAGCCAGGTTCGTTGCTCGGTATAATGATTTCACCTATGCCGCAGCGTGGGCCGGAGGCAAGCATGCGGATGTCGTGGGCAATTTTGAAGAGGGATACCGCCACGGTTTTCAATGCACCGTGTGCCTCCACGATGGCATCGTGTGCAGCGAGCGACTCGAATTTGTTGGGAGCGGTGACGAACGGCAGCCCGGAAAGTGCGGCGATATTTTGCGCCACTTTTTCGGCGTAGCCGGCGGGCGTATTCAGCCCTGTGCCGACGGCGGTGCCGCCGAGTGCCAACTCAGCGAGGTGGGGGAGGGTGTTTTTGATGGCTCGCAGGCCGTGGTCAAGTTGGGCGGCGTAGCCTGAGAGTTCCTGCCCCAACGTGAGTGGCGTGGCGTCCATCAGGTGCGTACGGCCGATTTTCACCACGTTCATAAATTCGGCGGACTTGGCCTTCAGCGTGTCTCGCAACTTTTCGATGCCAGGGAGGGTGGTATCCATCAGCATTTTATAAGCGGCGATGTGCATGGCGGTGGGGAAGGTGTCGTTGCTGGATTGCGATTTGTTCACGTCGTCGTTGGGGTGGAGGAATTTCTTTTCGTCGGTCAAAGCCCCGCCTTTGATGACGTGGCCCCGGTTGGCGACCACCTCGTTGACGTTCATATTGCTCTGTGTGCCGCTGCCGGTTTGCCACACGACGAGCGGGAACTCGCCGTCTAATTTGCCAGCCAGGATTTCATCGCAGACCTGTGCGATGAGGTCTGCTTTTTCTTTGGGCATGACGCCGAGTTCGAAGTTTGTTTTGGCGGCTGCTTTTTTCAAAATGGCAAAAGCACGGATAATTTCCACCGGCATGGTGTGGCCTCCAATTTTAAAATTGTCTTTCGAGCGTTGGGTTTGGGCTCCCCAGTATTTATCGGAGGGGACGTCCACGTAGCCTAGGCTGTCTTTCTCTTTGCGGATATTCATAATCTATGCGAATGTAATTGGTTAAATGTAGGCGCCCCGAAAACCACCGGGACGAGGACGTCACAAAGGTAAGTCATTATTCATCTTTGGTTCGGTGAGAATTCGCAGTATTAAACCACGGCGGTTTTTAAACAAAAAAACATCTTCGAGGTTTCTAATAAAATACAACCTGCCTATTTTGTGCAGCCTTTTCAAATTGCAGTTTTACAGTCCGCAACAGGGCAAATTGAAGCGAAAATGCCGGAGATTTTGCCAACTGTTTACACGTCGTAACGACGGATGACTTGAAAACTGCTCATTAAAATCTTAAAACATTATGGCTTTTAAATTACCAGACTTGCCCTATGCATTCGACGCGTTGGAACCCTATGTGGATGCGCGTACGATGGAAATCCACCATGGCAAGCACCACGCCGCTTACACCAGCAACCTCAACAATGCCATTGCCGGCACTCCGCTGGAAAGCTTGAAAATCGAAGACATTTTAGCGAATGTTTCCAAACACAGCACGGCCGTGCGCAACAACGGTGGCGGCTATTACAACCACTCCCTCTTTTGGGAAGTGATGACGCCGAACGGCGGTGGAGAACCATCCCCAAGCATGAATATCCGCAAAGCCATCAACCGCGACTTCGGCTCGTTCGAGAATTTTAAGAACGAATTTTCAACGGCTGCTGCTACCCGCTTTGGCTCCGGTTGGGCCTGGCTTTGCGCCGATGCAAACGACAAACTGTTCATCACCTCCACCCCCAATCAGGACAACCCGCTGATGGACATCGCCGATAAAAAAGGTAAGCCGGTGCTCGGCCTCGATGTCTGGGAGCACGCTTACTATCTGAACTACCAGAACCGCCGCCCGGATTATATCTCCGCATTTTTCAACATCATAAACTGGCAGGAAGTGGCCACGCGTTACAATGCAGCCAACGAAGGTGCTGTGATGTAATTGATGATGATGGGAGGGAATTGATTTCCGGTATCATCGAGTTTCTGAAAAGAGCTTGTTTGGGGTATATTTTTTTTAAAAATGCCCCCTGAACAAGCTCTTTGTATTTTAATCTACCCTGAACTCCTGCATCATCACAGCGCCGCTGGTTTTTAGGTTAGAACTCACGACGACGATTTGCTCAGTAGTGCCATCATCCACTGAAACAGCCACCGTATTGGGCGAGATACTGCCCGTGCTGATAGCGTGCAGAATGATGTAGTTGACGGGTTGTTCCAACGTCACGGGAATGGTGTATTTGTTGCGGGTCACCCGGTAGTTTTTCAGCAGCAGCTCGCCATTGAGAAACAGGGACAGCACATCGCCGTCCACAATGCCGTTGTCCCAAACCCTGATTTTGACCTTCCGGCTTTTTACTTCCAGCACCCGCTCCACCTGCACTTCGCGGCCCTCGTGTTGCTCATACGGCGAGTAATCGGGAACGGTAGCGGATGCATCTTCAGCTATGATGGGCCGGGGTTGTTCAAGGTACAGGAAGCCGGGGGCACAGTCCCCTTCACCAGCGTTGTGGCCCTCGATGAAGCCCTGCCAATCGCCCGAAAGCGACCACCTGACTTCGTCCTCTTTTAGTGCCAGCGTACCTGATTTTAGGCACCAACGCCAGCCTTCCACCGACCTTTCCATGACTCTTGATTCCTGAAAATGAAGGGTATGGCCCTTCTCGTCGTAAGTCCAGACCAACTCATGGCTCGCATTGCCACCCTCGCTGTCAGAGATGATGGTAGAAGTACCTGTGCCATCCGCGGCCAATTCCATTTCAAAGTAAAACCCATACTTACGGTCGGATTGGGAAAGGTGCCCCGCCCATTTGCCGGTGAATCGAGAATCGAGAATTGGGAATTGGGAATTGTTGGGCTGCTGGACTGCGGACTGCGGACTGTGGACTACAGACTGTGGACTGTGGACTGCGGACTGTGGACTGCGGACTGTGGACTGAAGACTAAGCCTCCCGGGCGTGCAGCCCTCCGCTTCCCAGGGACCTTCGAGAAACTGAGAACCCTCGCTTTCCGTCAGTCGCAACCGGATGTGCTTGAGGCACCAACGCGCCCCAGCGGGTTCCAGTTGTTGCACTTCCTGTAAGGTCAGGGTGGTGCCGTCCCATAAGCCGCCGGCTTCGAATTTTGCAACGACGTTGCCATCCCGGCTTTGGGAGGTAGCGACGCCGCTGACGGTTTCCCCGTTTTGGGTGAGTTGCACCTCGTAGTCGAAGATATCGGGCTTCCCATCCTGGGTGAGTTCACCGCGCCACGTGCCGGCCAGATTTTGGGAAAAAAGCAGCACCGGGAGGACGATAGCAAATAGCAGGAAGTAATTTTTTTTCATAATGAGCGGAAGTTCTGAAAGCATGCCACAAGGTAACGCAGTGCGGCGGATTATTGTGCGATTGGCCCCATGCAGTTCACCTTTAACGTACATGTAGAGGCGGTGATGTTGGAAAACAGCATCTGCCTTGCAACGAAAGATACTCCGCCCTGAAGGGACGAAGGTTTTAGAAATATACAATTGCCGTCTGGCTTGTGCCGGACTGAGTAGGCTGTGTAAGATTCTCTTTGCGTTTTGAAGAACCACATGGACGGTATCATGGACAATGCCGCCCCTTTCTTAATTTAAAATTCCAGGCTTTCCGCATATTTTCGGAAACTTGCGCCACAACCGGTCGGCATGAAAAAGCAAATCACCAGCCCGCAAAACCCTTTCATCAAAAACATCGCGCTGCTCGCCCACAAAGCCCGCGAGCGGCAGCCGCAGGGCCTGTTCGTGGCCGAGGGCCTGCGGGAGGTGGGCCTGGCCCTGCAAAACGGCTACGAAGCCGAAGCCCTCCTGTTCGATGAAAGCCTGACCCCGGCCGCCACCGTGGATGCATTGGCGGCTACCGCCCTGATTTCACCCAAAGAAATCATCGGCGCCAGCCGGGCTGTTTTTGAAAAAATAGCCTATCGCTCCACCGTGCCCAACGTGGTGGGGCTTTTCAAAATAAAGCTGCCAACGCTGGAAGCCATCACCTTCAAATCAACGCCTTTCATCCTCGTGGTAGAAAGTTTGGAGAAGCCCGGCAACCTCGGCGCCATGCTCCGCACCGCCGATGCCGCCGGGGTGGACGCCGTGCTCGTGTGCGACCCGCAGTGCGACCTCTTCAACCCGAACACCATCCGGGCGAGCCTGGGGGCGGTGTTCACCGTGCTGGTGGTAGCGCTTTCGTCAGCACCGGCGGCTGCATGGCTGAAAGAAAGCGGCATCTCCATTTTTGCCACCTATTTGGAAGCCAGCCGGCCGCTGTATGGCTGCGACCTCCGGGGGCCGCTGGCGCTGGTGCTCGGCGCTGAGTCCACCGGCATCTCTGATTTTTGGGTAAAACAGGCCGATGAACGGATTATCATCCCCATGGCCGGGCAGGTGGACTCGCTGAACGTGTCGGCCTCGGCGGCGATCGTGATGTTCGAGGTGGTGAGGCAGCGGTTGAATGGTTGAATGGTTGAATGGCTGAATGGTTGACTGGCTGGGGGTTGACAACCATTTAACCATTCAACCATTTAACCATTAACCATTTAACCATTTCCTAAAAAAATGGCAACAAAACAGCAAGACCCCTACCTCGCCTTCCGGTTCCCGGAGTTCCGCTACTTCATGGCGGCGAGTTTTCTATTCACGGTAGCGCTGCTCGTGCAGGAAGTCATCATCGGCTACGAGATGTACAAAATCACTGGCGACCCGCTGGCCATCGGGCTGCTGGGGTTGGCACAGGCGGCGCCGTTCATCGGGCTGGTGCTGGTGGGCGGCCACTTTGCCGACCTGTTGAGCAAGAAAAAAATGCTCACCCTCAGCCTGTCGGGCATTATCTGCTGCTCGCTGGCGCTGTTCGTCGCAGCCAAAGAAATGGGCGACGGCAACCATTCCACCGAACTGCAACTCATCATCTATGGGGTGGTGTTCCTCATCGGTACTTTTTACGCTTTTTTTTCACCGACAGCCCAGGCATTGCGGGCCTTCCTCATCCCCCGCCACGCTTACGAAAACGCGGCCACCTGGAGCAGCGCTGCCTGGCAAACGGGCACCATCGTAGGCCCCGGCATCTCGGGGTTCATCTATGCCTGGGTGGGTTTTGCCAATACCATTCTGGTGGTCACCGGCCTACTGGGCATTGTGCTTTTGCTGCTGCAATTCATCGGGGACCGCAAGATTGCCAGCTCCACGGCGGGGGGCGTTTTTACCAAAATCAAAGAAGGCATCCGCTTCGTCTGGCAAACCAAGATGCTGCTATACTCCATCTCGCTCGACTTGTTTTCGGTGCTGTTTGGCGGGGTGGTGGCCATCCTGCCGGTGTTTGCGGAGGACATCCTGAAAGTGGGGCCGCAGGGGTTGGGCATCCTGCGGGCAGCCCCGGCGGTGGGGGCCGTGCTGGTACTGCTGTTGATGTCGCGCCTGTCGGTGTTGGGTTCGGCGTGGAAGACGCTGCTGCTCAACGTGGCGGGTTTTGGCGTGGCCACGTTGGTGTTTGCCTTGTCAAAAAACTTCTGGCTGTCGGTCACGGCGCTGTTTTTTACGGGAGCCTTCGACAGCGTCAGCGTGGTCATCCGGCAAACCATCCTGCAAATCCTCGTGCCCGACGAGATGCGGGGCCGGGTGAGTTCGGTGAACGGGGTGTTCGTCAGCGCCAGCAACGAACTGGGGGCTTTCGAGTCGGGGCTGGCAGCCAGCCTCATCGGCGCCGTGCCTTCGGTCGTGGCGGGCGGGGTGGTGACGCTGGGAGTCGTGGGCTGGGTGTGGTGGAAGTCGAAGGGGCTGATGGGGGTGGATTTGAGGGAGGGGGAGGTGAAGGGAAATGGCTAAAACGGGCCACGCCACACCGGCAACAGCTTTTTAAAATCTAAAAATTCCATTGATTTTTTCGATTTGAATCTGGAAACTTCATAAAATTGCCCTAAAAAGCTATGATAGACCGGATACAAGAGAAGAACATTCGACAGTGGCTGGGCAAGGGCAAAGCCATTATCCTGATTGGCCCCCGGCAGGTAGGCAAGACAACGCTGGTGCAGGAAATCACCAGCAGCCTCGACCGGAAGGCGTTGTGGTTGACCGGCGACGACCCACAAGTCCGCTTGCTGCTGGAAAATATTTCACTCGCACGCCTGCAAGCCATCATCGGCGAGCATGAAGTCGTGGTAGTGGATGAAGCGCAGCGGTTTCACAATGCAGGGCTGACGCTAAAACTCGTAACCGACCATTTGCCACAGGTGCAATTGCTCGTGACCGGCTCTTCCTCCCTCGACCTTGCCGCCGAAACGAAAGAAAGCTTAGTCGGCAGGAAATTCGAGTTTCTGCTGTTTCCGCTTTCGTTCGTGGAAATGTGCGCACACCACGGCTACCTCGCTGAGCGGTCCCTGCTGGAACACCGCATGATTTTCGGCTACTACCCGGAGGTGGTGAAAAATGAACCTACCCTGTCGCAAAAAATCCTGAACGACCTGAGCGACGGGCTGATGTACAAAGACCTGCTAACTTTCGACCAGCTCAAAAAACCCTCCTTGTTAGTGAAACTTTTGCAGGCATTAGCCATGCAGATAGGCAGCGAAGTAAGCTACAACGAAATCGCCCAACTTATCGGCGCCGACCCGCTGACGGTGGAGCGATACGTTGACCTGCTGGAGCAAACTTTCGTGCTATTCCGCCTGCCCTCGCTGAGCCGCAACGCCCGCAACGAAATCAAAAAAGGCAGGAAAATCTACTTTTACGACAACGGCATCCGCAATTCGATTATCAAGAACTTCAACCCAATTCCCTTGCGGATGGACAAGGGCGCTTTGTGGGAAAATTTTCTCATTGCAGAGCGCATGAAACGAAATGCTTACCGGGACTACTTCTGCAACTCTTACTTCTGGCGCACCACCACGCAGCAAGAAATTGATTACGTGGAAGATTACGGCGGCAAGCTGTATGCCTTCGAGTTTAAATGGCAATCGAAAAAACCGCCCCGTTTCCCCAAGTCTTTCCTCGAAGCCTATCCGGGCAGTGAAACCGAACTCATAGACAGGGAAAATTTCGAGACTTTCGTTGGGATCCTTTAAATACCGGCAAATTGTTGGGGGAGGGCTGAATGAATGGGGCATTTCATATCTTCTCCGGCGATTTCGAATCGGCGCCGGGTTCGTCGGGCATCGTGGGCTGGGTTTGGTCGAAATCGAAGGGGCTGATGGGGGTGGATTTGGGGGAGCCTTGAAAAAAGGCACACAAAGAATTAGCGCCAGGCCATTACCCCTGTGGAAAAGAAAGAAAATTCATGTAAGTTTGTTGAACCACCATGCAGGTGGGACAAACGTCAAACATTCAAAACAACCATTTTATGCCTACTGTGATGACCGTCAATGTTGACGACATGGATGCCAGCTTCGTCGAAGAGCTAAAGCGTGAATATGCCCATGCAGCCGTTGAAATCAAGGTGCAGGACCGGCCATATTGCGCCCCCTCTTTCACTGTGGACGACTTTTGGAAAGCCATAGCCCTGCTCGATTGGCTGCAAGAAGGAGACGACGACAGAGTGGTTGAACCCGTGGTGGCATATTTGGTGGTGCAGCCCCTCTCGCACCTCTACCGGTTTTTCGATATTTTGGCTGAAAAACTCTGGCAATTGGATACCCGTGCCCATGCGCAGGTATTTCTGGAAGACCCGGATGAGGAGGGCTACCTCTCAGCCGATGACTTCCTGTACGCTCGTTGTGCCGTGGTTGCCAATGGCCGGGCATTTTACGAAAAGGTGTTGGGCAATCCTGCCCAAATGCCAAAAGATTTGACCTTCGAACCCCTGCTGTACATTGTGCCTGCTGCCTACCAGCGCAAAACGGGCAAACCCTTCGCCGCCCCCTCCGCATTCTGCTTCGAAACCTACAGCAACAAAAAAGGCTGGGCCAAATGACCTTCCCACATGGCAGAACACGGCAATTCCAACAAAAACGACAAGCCTCACCACCTCTGCGAGATTAGGGACTCAGTGGACGATGATGTTTTCAAATATGGTATCAGCCATGACCCCATTGGAGGGGATGGCTACTCCAACCGCATGCGGCTACAAGTGGACTTCCTGAGCCTCGGCGTAAAGTGGCTCCGTTTTTTTGCCCGCATCCTCGTGTTGGACATACCGGGCAGGAAAGAAGCAAAACGCTTAGAACACCTGCACATCGGAAAGTACAGGGAACAGCTTGGACACAACCCACGGGGCAACAAGGAAGATTGACGGGATGAGGTATGGCGCTAGAAAGGGCTTTGAGCGGTCTCGTCTCCGGCTCCTGTTTTTCAAGATAGCATCTTGATTTTATTTAAATTCGCCTCGTTCGTAACCTTTTTCTTTCCAACCTTTTCAAAGCAAAACACAAGATGCCAAACACCGCCCACCTCCGAAACCTCATCGCCGAAAACCGGCTCGACGAAGTTTTCAACGAACTCCTCCTCTCTACACAGGCGAATCCCACTTGGCGCAGCGCCTATATTTTGAATAAGAATCGGTGGGAAGAGCTTTCCCGGCAAAAAATCATGGGGGTTCTTTCTTTTGATGATGAAAACCGGCGACGCAATCAAATCGTGGCGGCTTTGCTGGAATTGATTGACAAAATTGAAAAGGGTGAAACTGCCGTAACTATTACCGTTGGTAACACTGTCAATCCTCCTGACTCACCTGTTTCCAACGACAATGGCTCTAATAATTCGGACGGTAAATCTTCACATGTTCCGTGGATTGTAGGGTTGGGACTGCTGCTGGCGGGTGTCGGCTTGCTGGTTGCTGACGAATGCCCGAGTGAGACAAAATTTTTTGGCATTCGGCTCCTGCTGGCGTTGGGGGCGGGAGGTGTGGCTTCTATACTTCCGGGTTTGTTCAAGTTCGACAGCCCGGGCGTTGTAGCTACTGGCGCATTGGCTATGGCGGCATTGGTTTACCTGGTGAATCCGGCAAAGTTAATTGCCTCGGACGATTGTGGAAAGTTGCCCTTTGAATTCACCGTGAGCTTGCAACCCGATCCGGCGTTAAAACTCTCGCCCGGCTACCCGCCGATGAAAGACGCCCGTCTGTTGCTCCGCCTCGACAACAAGTGGGAACCTGCCGGGGTGGACGACCTCGGCGACGCCGACTATAAAAGCATTCCTGGCGATTTCAAAAACCGCAAGGTCGCCGCCCGCCTCGACGCTCGCTTTTGGAAGCTGGCTGCCGATAGCCTGCGGCTCGAAAATAAAAGCCAGACTTTGTTCCTGTTGCCCGACAGCTCGCTCGGCGAGTTAGCGGGAAAGGTCAAAACCGGCGAGGAGGCTACCCCGCTCGAAGGGGTTGTCGTTGAAATCGAAGGCGTGAAAGACACCACCGACGGGCAGGGAAATTTCCGGTTGCTCATTCCGATGGAACAGCAAAAGGGCGAGTACGACCTATCCGCCGGGAAAAAAGGATTCTCGCCGCTGACGCAAAAAGTGGTTGCGGGAAGAAACCTCGATTTGCGGCTCGAACCAGTCAGGAAGTGAAAACAGATTCCAGACCTGTCAGCACTTCAAGTGGTGACAGGTCTTTATCTTTTCAAATATTTCACCCGTGAAAAGCACCATCCTCCCATTTCTTCTCCTTGCCCTCGCTTGCCAGCCCTGCCTTTCCCAAAACAAAGTGCTCAAAGGCATCGTCCTCAACAAAAGCAACAGCGCCAAGCCCGAAGCGGAAGTCCATCTCATCCCCCTCGACGACGCCAACGACGCCCGCAAGGGCAGCGACGGCAAGTTCAGCCTCACATTTCAAAACAAAAAAGCAGGCGACCCCGTCACCCTGCTCGTGGAGAAAGCAGGCTTTCAGGTACTCGGCTTCAACGAAAAAGAGTTTACCTGCGTCCTGCCCGCCGACCCGGAGGAGCGGGTGAAAATCGCCCTCGTCCGCACCGACGAGTTCGACCGGCGGGTAGCCAACATCACCTCGAAATTGGAAAAGCGCATCGCCGAGCAAGGCAAAAAGATTGACAGCCTCATCGTCCAGCGCCGCAGCGCCTCCGTCAGCGACGCCGAGCGGGAAGCCCTCACCGCTCAAATCACCACGCTCTACCAGCAGGCGCAGCAATTAGAAGCCAACAAAGCCGAACTCGCCAAACGCTTCGCCCAAACCGACCTCGACGAGGCATCCAGCTTCGTGCGGGACGCCCTGAAAAAATTCGAGGAGGGCGACGTGAAAGCTGCGCTGGCACTCATGTCGCAGGAGAAGATTGATGAGTTTTGGGACAACGTGCTCGGGCAGGAGGAAAAAGTGCAGCGGGCAAAGGCGCAGGGTGTGGAGAACTACATGATTCGGGCGAGGATGCTGGTTGCCGACTTCCAGTTCAAGCAAGCGGAGGAAAACTACCTCAAAGCCATCGCCGCCGACAGCATGAACTTGGACAACTTGTGGGAGGCGGCTTATTTCCTCGTCAAACAAAACGACTACCAGCCAGCTATGCGGCTTTACCGAAAAGCCCTTGCCCTGGCTAGCTCAGAAAGCACGAGGGCCGCCCTGCTGAACAACCTGGGGGCTTTGCTCTATGCCAATCAATCCTTTGCCGAAGCCGAAACAGCGTACCGGGAAGCCTTGAAAATCAGAAAGGCGCTGGCGGAGAAGAATCCCGGCACCTTTTTACCCGATGTAGCGGCGAGCCTGAACAACCTGGGGAATTTGCTCAAAGCCAATCAATCCTTTGCCGAAGCCGAAGCCGCCTACCGGGGAGCCTTGAAAATCCGAAGGGCGCTGGCGGAAAAAAACCCGGACGCCTTTTTGCCCGATGTGGCGATGAGCCTGAACAACCTGGGGGCTTTGCTCTATGCCAATCAATCCTTTGGCGAAGCCGAAGCCGCCTACCGGGAAGCCTTGAAAATCTATCGGGCGCTGGCGGATAAAAATCCAGACGCCTTTTTGAACGACGTGGCGATGACCCTGAATAACCTGGGGGCTTTGCTGTTTACTAATCAATCCTTTGCCGAAGCCGAAGTCGCCTTTCGGGAAGTCTTGAAAATCCGAAGGGCGTTGGCGGAAAAAAATCCAGACGCCTTTTTGCCCGATTTGGCAGGTAACCTGGACAACCTGGGGACTTTGTTATCTTACAATCTATCCTTTGCCGAAGCCGATACCGCCTACCGGGAAGCATTGAAAATCCGAAGGGCGCTGGCGGAGAAGAATCCCGACGCCTTTTTACCCGGCGTAGCGGAGAGCCTGAACAACCTGGGGCTTTTGCTCAAAGCCAATCAATCCTTTGGCGAAGCCGAAGCCGTCTACCGGGAAGCCTTGAAAATCCGAAGGGCGCTGGCGGAAAAAAATC
>SCUG01000177.1 GCA_004297645.1 Saprospiraceae bacterium
TCTTTATGATTTCACGCTGTTCCTGATTTTTTATTTCATAAAAAATCATAAGAATCAGCGTCCTTCAGCGTCGAAATTATTTCTCTTAACACCCCTAATTCATCATTCATCATTACTCAAATGTCCAAAATACTCATCATCGGAGCAGGCGGCGTAGGCCGCGTCGTAGTGTACAAATGCGCACAACACCCGGAAGTTTTTTCAGAAATATTGTTGGCCAGCCGTACCAAGTCGAAGTGCGACATCATCGCAGCGGGTGCGATAAAAGCCACCGGCCATAAAAGCATCACCACCGCCGCCATTGACGCCGAAGACGTGCCGGCGCTGTCGGCGCTCATCCGGTCGTTTCAGCCGGAGATGGTACTCAATGTAGCGCTGCCCTATCAGGATTTGACCATCATGGATGCCTGCCTTGAAACAGGCGTGCATTACTTAGACACCGCCAACTACGAGCCGAAAGACGAGGCAAAATTTGAATACAGTTGGCAATGGGCCTACCACGACCGGTTCAAGAAAGCGGGCCTTCTGGCGGTGCTCGGCTGCGGCTTCGACCCTGGCGTGACGAGCATCTTTACCGCCCGCGCCGCCAAACACCATTTTGACGAAATCCACTACCTCGACATCGTGGACGCCAATGCCGGCAGCCACGGCAAGGCTTTCGCCACCAATTTCAACCCGGAAATCAACATCCGCGAAATCACCCAAAAAGGGAAATACTACGAAAACGGCAGGTGGGTAGAAACCGAACCGCACGAAATCTGGAAAGACCTGACCTACCCGAACATCGGCCCCCGCCGCTCGTATCTGCTCTACCACGAAGAGCTGGAGTCGTTGGTCAAACACTACCCCACTCTCAAGCGCGCTCGCTTTTGGATGACCTTCGGCGAAGAGTACCTCACCCACCTGCGGGTCATTCAGAATATCGGAATGGCGGGCATCGAACCCGTAAAATTTAAAGGCATGGACATCGTGCCCCTCGAATTCCTCAAAGCCGTGCTCCCCGACCCCGGCGGACTGGGCGAAAATTACACCGGCCAGACGTCCATCGGTTGCCGCATCCGCGGAATAAAGGACGGGAAAGAACGCAGCTATTACATCTGGAACAACTGCCACCATGCCGCGGCTTACAAAGAAACCGGCGCACAGGGCGTCAGCTACACTACCGGCGTACCGGCCATGCTCGGTGCCATGATGATGCTCACCGGCAAATGGCCGGGCAAGGGCGTCTTCAACGTGGAGGAGTTTAATCCCGACCCATTTCTGGAGAAACTTGGGGAATGCGGCTTGCCGTGGGAGGAGGAGTTTGGGGGGGATTTGGAGATGTAAAACCCCTTCTTTTGATAAACAATATCTCAGACGGCAAACATGACTTCTCGTCTGTTTCATCGTTCCTTAAAGCTATGCCACATGCAATTCTGGGAAAAACTAACCAACCAACAAATCAAAGAGCGGGTATTCAAGGCCCTCGGCGAGAACGTCAATTACTATGAGGAGAACATCATCGGGATACCCGCTTCGCACCTCGACAGCAAGGTGTTTTACCAAAACGCCTCCTTTTTGCAAGACGCCCCGTTCATTTCAACCCTGATTCACAACCCCAACCACATCGGTTGCCACACGCTGGGCGTCTCTGAAAGTTTTTTCAAAGGCACCCAACAAATCGAACGCGAAGTCCTCGAGTTATGCGCTGTGGACATCCTCAAAGGCGAGCCTTACAAGCAGGACGGCTACGTGGCTTCCGGCGGCACCGAGGCCAACATGCAGGCCATTTGGGTGTACCGCAATTATTTCATGCAGGAACATGGTGCGGCGACTAATGAAATTTGCATCCTCTGCTCCGCTGACTCCCATTACTCGATGGTCAAAGCCGCCAATGTGTTGCAGGTAGGGTTTGCCAGTGTGCCGGTCCAAGAGGACACCCGGCAAATAGACGAGGCCGCTTTGCACAGCACCATTAAAGCTCTGAAAAACAGCGGCAAAAAGTATTTCATCGTGGTAGCCAACATGATGACCACCATGTTCGGCTCCGTGGATGATTTGGATATTTACGTGGCAACACTCGATGGTACTGGCTGCGATTACCGCGTGCATGTGGACGGCGCTTACGGCGGATTTTTCTATCCATTTTCGGAGGAAAACAACAAGCTCAATTTCGCCAACCCGAAGGTCACCTCCATTACGCTCGACGCCCACAAAATGGTGCAAGCACCTTACGGTACGGGCATTTTCCTCATTCGCAAAAACTTAATTCAGTACACCAAAACGGAAGAGGCCAGCTACGTGGAGGGCGAGGACTACACGCTCATCGGCAGCCGCTCCGGCGCCAATGCCATCGCCATCTGGATGATTTTGATGACCTACGGCCCTTATGGCTGGTGGGAAAAAATCTACATCCTGCTCCGGCGCACCGACTGGCTTTGCCAGCAATTGACAGAGGCGCGGGTTGCGTTTTACCGCCACCCGAAATCCAACATCGTCACCTTGCGGAGCCGGCATGTATCGCCTGCATTAGCTAAAGAATTCGGCCTCGTTCCCGACAACCACCACGCCCCCAACTGGTTCAAAATCGTCATCATGGAGCACGTGACCATCGAAAAACTGATTCCCCTGATTGAAAAACTAAAAGCCTGACAAGTACCACCCGGCCATGCCCATAGATTGCATTCATTGCCCCTCCCCCGCCTTCGTCCCCGACGAATCCCTTTTGAGGAAAAACCTCGAACTCATCGCAAGCGTCCAAAAAGACGCAGGCATCGAAATCATCCTCGCCCTCAAAGGCTTCGCTTTAGCGCTTGTTTGCGTTTTGGCTTCAGGCGAAAAACAAAAAATCCAAACAAGCTCTTAGAAAGTTTAGGAGGTTTAATTCCGCACTTTCCAAGTCGAACAAGCGCTCCTAACCCTGACGAGCCCCAGACTAAACCTCCTGAAACTGTACAGTTACGGCTCCATATAAAATGCCGCCGGAGTTGCCCCAAAAGACTTACTTTTGTTAAAAATTAAAATCTTACTAAGATGGTGACTGCAAACGCACCTTACGAAGGCTTGGCGGAAATCCTCGGCGAAAAAGCCGGGGTCGGATCACCCATTTCAACAGAATGGGATTTGATAAACTTGTCAAAAAAAGGGCTGGAAAAACCAGTGCTGAGAATCATCGCCGCCCAGTTAGGCATTCCCGTTGCCGAAGCCTTGCTGTTGCTGGGCATGCCGTTGGATGAATTTGTTGAAA
>SCUG01000019.1 GCA_004297645.1 Saprospiraceae bacterium
CAATGGCCACCGCTCAAACATTATCTTGTTTTAAAAATGTGTGGCAGGTTTTCATTAGTTACTTCCAAGAAAAAACTTCAGCAAGAACTACCTTTTGTTGAAACCGGAGATACTTTTTTGGTAAGTTATAATATTGCCCCCATGCAACATGCTTACGTAGTTACCAATGATAATCCCGGACGCTTGCAGTACATTACTTGGGGGCTGGTGCCACATTGGTCGGTAAATGGTAAAAATACGGGACGCCTTATAAATGCCCGGCGGGAAGGCATCGATGGCAAACCTTCGTTTCGTATACCCATTCGCAAACGTCGTTGCCTTGTGCCAGCAGATAGTTTTTACGAATGGCGTAAGGAAGGATTTAAGAATACAGCCTATCGCATTATGATGCAAAATCAAGGGTTGTTGTTTTTTGCAGGTGTTTGGGATGTATGGTACAATGGAGATTCTGTCGTTAAAACGTTTTCTATCATCACTACTGCTCCTAATTCTGAGATGGCTGAGATTCACAACAGAATGCCGGTACTGTTGGGCACCGCTGAACAACGACGCCAATGGTTAGAGACCACAGATATCAAAGAGGTGCTTAGTTTATTGCAGACACCTCCCGATGGTATTTTGCACATCTACCGCGTTTCATCGTTGGTAAATTCTGTATTGAATGATTCAGTAGAGTTGCACAAAGAAGTGCCGGAGCCCCCGACTTTGTTTGTATAGGGGGCACTATGCGTTTTAGACTATAGGTATTACCAGCGAAGATTTTCAAAAAATTAAGATTTCAAAAATCTGGTTTACAAATTTGTGGGGCGAAGAATAAAAGTAACCGCACAGTAAAACTGAATTGACCCATGCTTGTAAAAACCTATGCTAGTGCTGTGCAGGGTGTGGACGCACAAACCATCACTGTCGAAGTGAACGCTGGCGGCCCATTCAGTGGTCAGGGTCCGCTTTACTTTTTAGTAGGCCTTCCTGATAATGTGGTCAAAGAAGGGTTTCAACGAATAGAAGCTGCCGTGAAAAATTGCCACTTTGAAATGAGCCGCCTCAAACTTACCGTCAATCTTGCTCCCGCCGATATTCGCAAAGAAGGCTCCGCCTATGATTTACCCATTGCTATAGGTATGCTTGCTGCTACGAAGCAGATGAATTGCGATTTATTAGACAAATTCATCGTCATGGGTGAACTTTCACTTGATGGGGGATTGCGGCCCATAAAAGGGGCTTTACCCATTGCCATACAGGCGAGAGCTGAAAAATTCAAGGGCATTATTTTACCAAAACAAAATGCGAGAGAAGCGGCCATAGTCAATAATTTGGAAGTGTATGGTGTAAACCATCTGCTCGAAGCTGTAGAATTTTTGAATAGAGAGAAACAGTTGGAACCTACTTTTGTAGATGCCCGCGAAGAATTTGCCTTCAATCAGGAAATCTTCGACGTCGATTTTTCAGATGTTAAAGGGCAGGATAATGTAAAGCGTGCGCTGCAATTGGCGGCTGCGGGAGGCCACAACGTGATTCTCATAGGGCCGCCCGGTGCCGGTAAAACCATGTTGGCAAGGCGCATGTCCACCATTCTTCCTCCACTCTCTTTGTTCGAGGCTTTGGAGACTACGAAGATACACTCTGTATCGGGCTTATTGCCACCGGGGTCTTCGCTTATTTACACCCGGCCATTCCGCGCACCACACCACACTATAAGCGATGTGGCCTTGGTAGGAGGTGGCTCCATCCCTATGCCCGGAGAAATTTCATTGGCACACAATGGTGTCCTATTTTTGGATGAATTGCCAGAATTCAAACGCTCCGTTTTGGAGGTCATGCGTCAACCTATGGAAGAGCGCAGAGTGACTATTGCGAGGGCTAAAGTTACCATAGATTACCCGTCCAATTTTATGCTAATAGCCTCCATGAACCCTTGTCCTTGTGGATATTACAATCACCCTACTAAAGATTGCGTTTGTGGCCCCGGCGTGGTAAAACGCTATTTGAGTAAAATTTCCGGGCCGTTGCTCGACCGAATTGATTTGCATGTGGAGGTGACGCCAGTTTCTTATGAAGAGCTTTCGAACTACAACCTACCGGCCAAGACCAGCAAAGAAATAGCAGCCTCTGTGATGAAAGCCAGAAAAATTCAGGGAGAACGCTTCAAAGCTTATAAAGGTGTGTTTTGTAATGCCCAAATGCCAGGACGATTAGTGCGGGAGGTATGTCAGCTCACCAAACCTGGTGCTGCACTATTGAAAAAAGCTATGGAAGTGCAGCAATTGTCGGCCAGAGCCTACGACCGCATCCTGAAAGTGGCCCGCACCAGCGCTGACCTCGCCGGTAGCGAAGACATCAAAATCGAACATCTTGCCGAGGCTATTCAGTACCGTAGTTTGGACAAAGAAGGGTGGGCTGGTTGAGTATTGGCTCAAGTGACTCCACCCACTCAACTCCAGTTCTCAAAAAAGATAAAAGTGGTTTTGAAAGCCATTAAGAAAGCCAAAGTTAAGGTGAAATGGAGATGAAACATGAACTGGCCATTGCACATATCAGCAAGTGGGAAAAAGAGTTTCTGGCCGGGGTAGAACTGGTTTTTTACGGGGCTTGGTACTGGTAAAAAGCGAGGCCAAAACAGAACGGGACCACATGCTCAGGGTAATCGGTGAGCTAAAGGTGAAGAACGAATTTTAAAAAAAACTTGAAGTAATGCCACTGTCTGAGCGCTATGCAATTATAGACGACAGGTCGGTTGTTGAGCAAAAATGCGAAATGCTGGATACTCGGGCTGACCGGGGGGGGGTTATTCTTAGAACCGGGAAGAAAGTCCCTTGAACTTGGAACTAATGCGGCTGATGGATAAGCACTATCATTACCAGCTGTTAATTTGAAATTCGTTTGGCTCTGCTCACCATGTGCAAAATTTTGATTTACTGCCCAAAGAAATTACCTTTGCCCGGATTTTTTCGGAGGTAAAGATATGGCTGTTTGTTTTGACAAATCTACTTGGCCCACCTTCGAGGCAAGTCTTTAAAAATCAATTTTTTAAGAACCTTATTTTTTCATCTCCCGTAAAAGCGGTACCGGAGGGCTCTGCACAGTTTCAGAAGCTTGCTCCGCAGTTACAAAGTACATAAAAGTAATACAGACATGGCTCTTATAAGCAAAATTCGGAGACAGAAGTGGCTGCTGGTCGGCTCAATGACCGTTGCGTTATTCTTGTTTATCGCAATGTTGATGTTCGACAATCCTAACCAGAGTTTATTTGGCGGCAGTGCAACCACCATTGGTGACATTGAAGGGCGTAAACTCGACTATAAAGAATTTAGCGTTACCTACGACATGCTTTACCGGAATTCCACTGGTGATGGTTTTAGCGACCGGACGTTTTTGTGGAATTTCTTTGTGGACGAAGCTATTATACAAAAAGAGGCAGCGGCCATTGGCCTTGGGGTCAGCAAAGCAGAATTGCTCGACCTACAGTTCGGCGCTGACAACAGCAGGTTGAGTCCAATCATTGCCAGCCGCTACGTGAACTCCAACACCCAGCAGGTTGACAGGCAGCAACTCGACCAACTCAAGAACATTATCACTACTAACCAAATTGACCAACTAATAAAAAACGGTCAATTGGTGCCTGATTTTAAGTATCGGTGGGCTCACCAGGAGAAGGAAATTATCAACGACCGGCTTCAAACGAAAATCTTCAACATGGTCTCCAAAGGTATGTACACTCCTGGTTGGATGGCAGAAATGATCAGTAGCGACCAAAATCTCCTCATTGATTTCAATTATGTTCAAGTGCCTTTCGATGAAATTGAAAACTCGGAAGTCACCTTGGAAGATGCCGATTACAAGGCCTATTTTGAAGAAAATAAGAACCAGTTTATAATGGATGAAGAAACTAGAAAACTGGAATACATCATTTTCAATGTAGTGCCAACGCCAGAAGATTCCGCGGCTATCAAGGACAACATTACCCATCTTATTGATGATTTTAAAACCACAAAAAACGATTCGCTATTTGTAGAAAACAACTACGGCAGCCTTGATGCCGTCTATTTCAAAAAAGAGACGCTGAGCACTGCCATTGCCGACACGATTTTCCAAATGGCCAAAGGCTCGGTGTATGGCCCTTACATAGATGGTTCCGCTTATAAGGCCGTGAAACTGCTCGACAAAAAAGTCATTCCCGACTCGGTCAAAGCGAGGCATATTCTCAGAAAAGCCAATGACCAGACAACGTTGGTGGCAGCTATGAAAACCATCGACAGTTTGAAAAACCTCATCGAAACAGGTGTAGCTACTTTTGACTCTCTGGCAGCCAACTTTAGCCAAGACCCCTCCAATGCCAACAAAGGTGGTGACCTTGGATTCTTTGGCCAGGGCCGCATGGTAAAGGAGTTCAATGATGCCTGTTTCTTCAATTCTGTACCGGGTAAGCTTCAATCAGTTGTTAGTAAATTTGGCGTACACCTTATTGATGTGACTGACAGAAAATTCGGCGATAAACGGGAAGAATCTGTCAAGGTAGCCTACATCTCCCAGGAAATTGTACCAAGCCAGAGTACACAGGACAACGTTCGTGAAATGGCACTGCAAATGCAGGAAACTCACCCAACCATCGAAGACTTGCGAAAAGCCGCCACCGAAAAAGGCATAGACATCGAAACTTCACCCTGGCTCAAGAAGAACGATTATGCTTCCGGTAGCCTCAGTGCCGGGCAAGGCGCCAGAGAAATGATTCGCTGGGCATTCGGCGTAGATCCCAACGTGAAAGTTCCAAAGACGGGTGATGTTTCTCCCCAAGTGTATAGCCTCCAGAATCAGGGACAGTTTTTCATCAGCAAATTTGTGGTGGCCGCTTTGCAGAGCATCCGTCCGGCAGGCATGCCAACGTACAAAGACGTGAAAGACGAAATTGAGCCACTGGTTATTAACCGCAAGAAAGGAGATATTATAAAACAAAGGTTGCAAGGCAAAACCGATTTGACCACCATTGCCAACACTTTTTCTACCAAAGTGGATACGGCCACCAATATCAGCTTTGCCTCCGCCTTTTTGCCCAACGCAGGCAACGAACCCAAGGTAGTTGCTTATGCCTTCAAAGTGGACTTGAACCAGCTTTCGGAACCCATTGTTGGAAATGCCGGCGTCTTTGTGATTTTGCCCACCAACAAGCCCATTGCTCCTGCCAGCCCCAATATCGTTCAGGTGCGCCTGACTAGCCAGCAATCAACGAGGGGCTTAATAAGATCCCGACTGATGCCCGCCATGCGAAAGAAGGCTGACATTTCAGACAATAGATCTCGCTTCTTTTAAGAGATATTGAACTTATCCAGAATAAAGGGGCTGCCAGAATTGGCGGCCCCTTTTGTTTATATCATATTTTCACGGTACTTTTCGGCAGCATTACATTGCAAACCAATATTCAAAACAATGAACGGAGACACAACAGACAAAATTGATGAAATCATCCAGAATGGCTACGATTTCAGATTCGGTGATTACATCAGCAAGGGCTTTTCGCTTTTGCAAAAAAACATAGGTGGGTTTATCATCTATGCCGTGGTCACCCTTGTCTTAATCATGGTGATCAACTTCATCCCTATCATTGGAGCTCTTGTCAGCAATTTTATCCTGACTCCGATACTTACTGTGGGCGCTTATATAGTAGCGTATAAATTGGATAAAGGAGAACAGACAGAGTTCGGTGATTTTTTCAAGGGATTCGAATATATCGGCCCCTTAGCCCTTACTGCTTTGGCAACGTTTGCGATAATGATGTTGTCGCTGATACCTTTCTTTCTGGCTGTGAGTAGTTCGGGTTTAATAGCTTGGTATATGGATGTCTTGCAAAACCCCATGTCCATGTCTGGTGTCAGCATTCCGAGCATTCCTGGTTGGTCTTTCCTACTATTGCTGCCCGCCGTTTATTTTGCCGTGGCTTACAACTGGGCGTATATGTTCGTTGTGTTTTACAAGATGAGTTTTTGGGATGCCATGGAATCCAGCCGGAAAGTGATTTCTAAAAACTGGATGATAATTTTCCTCTTTCTCTTCGTGTCGGGCCTCATCGCCGCGGCTGGTATTATTGTGCTGTGTGTGGGAATTCTGGTCACCTTCCCGGCCTACCTCTGCATGAACTACTCTGCATTTGCTGATGTGACCCAACTCGGCACAGAATCAAAAGAGAGTGATAACATCGAAAATCATTTGGTGGATTAGACAATTCGTGATTCATGTTCCTTCGGGAACGACAAGTTTCAGCTTGCCGCTCCAAAAGAAAACACAAGCTAATTTTTAAAATCGCGGGTGAGGCCATTGGCCTTCAATCTACCCTCAATGGCTCGGATGGTCCAACGGGTGAACTCCTGATTCGCCTCGAACCCGTGACCGTAAACAATTTCACTTGGGCGACGCAATATCACGAATTTATCGGTGTGTACTTTGTCGGCAGCTTCGTCCCAAATAAGTTCTTCAGATTCTAAGCGTTCCCCTTTCAGGCTTTCCCAAACCACGCTATCGCGAGTAATAAACTTGTTCTCGTTTTCTTGGCGCGTGGCATATTTTGCGCTCAGAGAACCTGTGACTTTCCCGTTTTCATCAAAAAAATCAACGGTGAATCCATCTGGGAATTCCTGCCAGGGTTGCCGGTTGTCCAAGTGCCTGATGAGTATGGGACTTGCAATGCGCATGCGCAAAATAGAGGAGTCGCTATAGAGCATCTCGATGCCTTTTGCTGTCTCCACGGATGTTTCTTCTTTTGAAAAAAACTGGTTGACCTCATTGATGTCATTTTCGCAGGCTGCAAAAATCAGCAGGCAGACCGATATGCTGAAAAAATACTTCATGCTACGAGAACGATTATTGACGGGTAAGATACAGCCATTTGCAAAATCTTGACGGTTCATACCGTCCTTGGTACCCCGTTTTTGTCAAACCAAACTGGTGTTTTGTCATCTGGCCCGCCATTGTAGTTTACGGTAATTTCCTCCCCGGCAGCGATGTCTTTCACACACACAAAATCAATGGTGTTTGTGTCGTAATCAAAAAGGTAGTTGGCATTTGCCTGGTACGAATGGTTGTAAAGCGAGCCATATCCGAGGGCTATGGCGCATTGGTTTTGTCTTTTACCCCAAAGAAAATAGTAGTCGTGCAAGTGAGTGGTGTGAATAACGGGTAAGTCTTGTTCGGGCAAAACGATCACAGGGCAAACTTCAAATGTGTCGCCTGCCGATAGAGGCTGCCCGGTGAAGACCCCGCGGCCACCGAGGTCACTTTGGGCAACAAATAAAAAGGGAAGTCGCTGTGACATGCTTTTGAATTAGGTGAGTTGGGTGAAATAGTCAGGTGTTCAATTCAGTCCTCTACGCCAACTATTTCGATCGCAACTTTATAATGGGGCAAATGATCTCTTCTAAGGAAATACCGCCGTGCT
>SCUG01000178.1 GCA_004297645.1 Saprospiraceae bacterium
GGCTTAGTACAAATAGTGAGGGCAATGAATTTCGATGGTTAGATACTACACTAACACTTGACATTGTGTGCCCCGGCGCCGCCTCCGGCGGTGCCGGGGGGAGGGGATATTGGGGGGCTTCGCCCCCAAACCCCTAAGCCAGCGAAGCCAGCGCCAAATACCCGGGATGGACAAAACCTAACGCTCGACAGTATAAGTTCACCATATCCACACAAAAGGGCTGGTATTTTTGAGTGACCGGGTTTTGAACCCGGCGGGTTGAGTGCGAGACTGCCGGGTTCAAAACCCGGCCACTCGAAGAACTGCCATTCAATTTTGAACGGACACAATTCACCCTGATAAAAAAAGCCTCCCTCCAACACACCATGGAGAGAGGCCATTCCAAGAACCGGATTTTTTGAACCGGCTCTTGTGTACCACATACAATCGAATTGCGTCAGCCTTTACAGTGGGCAGCGTGCAGTTTATCTCTGCCCACTGCCCACTGCTTATAGGCTATTGGTTAGTCAACCAAAATCATCTTTCGGATAGCCGAATCGGTAGCCGTCTCAAGACGGTAATAGAGTACACCGGTTGCGCCAAGCTCACTGCGCCTGAGGTCAATCTGGTTGAACCCTTTGGCAAAATCGCCTTGAATGACTTTCACTACTTTGCCTTGTACGTCACTGATTGCCAGCGTGGCAGAAGTTGCTTCGGGTAGATAGAAGCCGATGGCCGTTGTGTTGGCAAATGGGTTCGGTGTATTTTGAAACAGCTCGAAACCGTCAGCCGCAATGATGTTGTTGAATGACAGTGCTACATTTAGCAATTCAGCGTTCGGGCCGTAAGCTTCGGCTACGGTGAAGCGGCTGTTGATGCTCAATGCTGTGCTGAGCAGCGCCTTGCGTTTAGCTTTGAACGTAAGGCCAAAGACCGCATCGCCAGGAGCCAGTTGTTTGGCTTGTTCGCTATTCCAGCTTGCCGTGATAACACCTTGGTCAGCCATAGTCAGGCCGAAATTGGAAACTTCAGCCAAGCCCGAAACTACGTCAGCAATTTCGAGTGCGTTTTTATCGAAGTTCAGGGTGAACTGAAATCCACTTACGTTGAAATCTGTCGCCTTGAACGCTACGGTATAAAACTCACCGGCTTCCATGTTCATGTCATCTGCGTTGAAAACGAGGTCTCCTGTCATGGTGCGGTCTTCGTTGCCACCCAGAAGGTTCGTCACGGCACTGCCGTTGACGTCACCGGTTTTCACCGCAACAAAATCCACAGCCAGTTGGTCCACCGCCAGGTTGTTGATGTTGGCAACTTCCGGGAAATATGGCTGGAATGGATTGGCAGGATTCGGGAAGACATAGCTTTTCTTGATAAACCTCCACGACGTGTTGTTCGGGAATTCAGTATTGATGAACAGAATCAACTTGCGGATTTCGACCAGGTCGAAGGTGGTTACGCTGTTTGACTTGTTGGCGTCAGCGGCAATAATCTTGTATGGGCTGTCGAGTGGCTGCACCCCAAGAATATGTTTGCTGATGAGCACGAGGTCATAAGTGGACACACCGTTCAACGGGTTCACATCGAGTGCGGGAGAGATGGTATAATCGCCGCCTGCCGGCACATTGGCAAAGCTATAATGGCCGGTTGCATCGGTCATAATATTTTGCTGGGTGCCGCCACTGCCACCGTTTACACTCACGTTCACATTCTGCACCCCATGATTCGCTGCCGTAGCAATGGCACCGGCTACCAATGGGTTGCTGTTGCACTGACCCAGATTGGCCTGGACGATTATGAAAGTTTCACAATAATCCTGGTTGCCAGCCGCATCGGTCACCCACATTTGTACTGGCTGCTGGCCGATGTCGGAGCAGTAGTATGTAATCTGGTTGTCGCTTACGTCGGACGAGAATGAGAATTTCAGGGTACCCGGGCAGTTGTCGAAACTGGCGAAGTTGAAGTCTGCGGCATGAACGGTAACCTGAATGGTATCGGCCGGAGGGTCCAGCTCTATCACCAAACCATTCTTGCAGTAAGGCACCGGCTTCTTGCAATCTTTAACCTTTAGGGTTGTATTGCAAACAGTCTGGTTGTTGCAGTTGTCCATTGCGTTGTAGGACACATTGTAGGTGCCGGGGGCTACGTTGCTGAACGGGCCAAAGCCAATGCCCAACTGACCTGTTGCGGATATAGTCACGTTAGTGCTGCAATCGTCAACACCAGGCGTAGGCAGCAATACTGTTGCTCCACAAGTGTTATTTGAAATGCAGACGTCAGGAATAGCGCAACCATCGGTGAATACCGGTTTGGCATTGTCAATCACCTTGATAATTTGCTGATAGGTGATATAACCGTCCCACGGGTCGCTATCGAGGTCAGTATCGGGGTTGGTGGTTTGAGTTGCGTTAGCGGCTGTTGGTTTGGATGCTGCATTCCAACTGTCCCGGAACGTGCGGTTGTCGCAGTCACCGTCGCCGTCGAGGTCACAGGCAGGGAATGGCAGGCCAAGTGCATTTTCAGGTGTTTCCACAACTTCCTGGTCAATGCTGCTGCCAATTACGCACCAGTTAATCACCGTCCACTTTCGTGAAATTTTGTAGCACGCATCCGGCACGACAGTGAATACCTGGTCAGTGTAGGATACGGCAACCAATTCGCAAGTTTCAAAGAATATCTTCGGCTCGCCGAAATCAGGGACGTCGTTGCCACAGTTCACGGTGATGTCAGCCGGGAACTCGACTACCCAATCCGATACTTGGTCAATGAAAATGGTTTGAGTACAGCTTTGCAAACCATTGTTTCCAGCATTATCCTGAGCGCTCCAGGTACGGGTGATGGTACCCTCCAGACACTGGTCTATGTTCTTGTTCACAGAACAAGTAACGTTTAAAGAGCAGTTGTCATAGAAAGTGGCTTCGCCAAAACCTGCTTGTGTAAGTAATGCACATTGCTGTGCCGATGTCAGGCCTGTTAAATGAGTTTCCAGGTTGCTGGCGTAATAGTCACAAGTGCGGCGCTGGTTCTGAGGGCATCCCGTAAGAATCGGTGGCAGCTTGTCGGTAACTTGCACGGTCACCATGCAGGTGTTGTAGTTCAGTGCACTGAATCCTGTGCTCAGGAACAAGCCTGGCGTACCATCGCAACCCAATGAAGGCGAATTCAGGGTGGTCATGTATGGCGCAGGGTTGCCGTCCAATACCAGTACGATAACGGTTTGGTCCCCTAAGTCATCGCAGCAGAAATTGCGAGTGGGATAATAGCAGCGGTTGAAGATATTCGGGCTAAAGCTGTCGTCCATTTTTGCTATCAGGAAATAAACCGGTTTGCAGTTGTCGTAGCTGCCGTCGTCGAGGCTTGCAGCACTTAGGGTAGAACAGCTTTGGCCAGTACCTGCGCCATTGTTGGTAACAGAGACTTCTGTGATTTCATCGCAAACGGCCACGGGTGGAACTTTATCAACGAGTGTGATTTTTGTATCGTCGGTACCTTGGTTGCCGCAGCCATCCGTAGCATAGTAGCGCACGATGTACTGCGCCGGCAAGCCGTTGACGAACATCGGGATACCGCTAAATACACCGCCATTGTTTGGAATGCTTTTCAGAAGTTGGCCTGTCAGCGTCCAAAGTTCAGTCGCATAACTCACCACGCCGGAGCAGTTGTCGGTGATGCCGCTGGCAGCAGGTACCACAAACGTACCCTGGCATACAGAGTTTGGGCCTCCACCCTGAGGAAAGCTTGCACTGTAAACACTAATCGTTAAATCGGCTGGTGCATTAATGGTTGGTCCAACTTTGTCGGCCACTTTAATCACCTGGTTGATTTCTCTTACATCCACCGGGTTGGCGCACCAGTCTATCACCGTCCATTTACGCAGTATTTTGAAGGTGCCCGGGCAATCTACAATGTAGAGGTCGGTATGTGCTACTTCGATGCCGCAGATGTAGGCTAATGGCTTGCCGTCAACCGTCGGTACACCGGAACCGGTGAGTGCCAGTACGTCGGCATCGTCCAGACCGGAGTTAGGCGCAGGGGTGAAGGAAAGCACACCACCAGGACAGCCGTTGCCGCCATTCAGAACGTTCGTGCTGTTTACGCCTGGCCAGTCTTTTTTAGCGTTGCCCAGCACCTGGTCGTCGTCGTCACAGTTCGGGTCGAGGTTTACATCAATGACGATGGTTCCCGGGTCGGTGTCTGTGATGAACGGATGCAGGTGCTCAGGGTCTGTAATATTCGAGAATGCATTGTACTGGTCGCAGGTCCAAAGGATGTCACCAGGAATCACCACATCGTCTAAGTTCGGACGGGTGTAGGTGATGGTTTGGTTACAGGAGGCAGCGTTGCCACTGGGGTCGGTAACCGTCCAGGTGCGTACTACTTTACCACTTGGACCGCCGCAGTTGCCACCTGTGAAGCTGTCAACATAATGGAGTGTCAGTGGGCCGCAGTTGTCTGAGTATTCAGGGCCTAAAGCTCCCGTTTGGCCAAGGTAAGTCACTTGAATGGCCCATGAATTCAGGGTTCCCTGGTCGCCACCGAATGCATCAGAAACTGTCAATGTCCAGGTTCCATTCACCGATTCCCCGTCAAAATCAGACAGAAACTGGGTGCCGGCAAATCCAGTACAAGCAAGTGATTGCCAGGTGCCAGAGGTGAAGTTAGCACACAAGTTGGTACATGCAGCTTCGTCATCCCAGTCCACCGCCATGTTGTCGTTGGCACATCCGTTGGTGGCCCACACAGCCACCTTGGTGCCTGCCGGGCTTTCTAATGTTATTGTCATATCTCCAATCCAGGTGTGTGTAATATCCACCACCAGGTCCACATCGAGGATAGTTCCGGGGTCGCCGCCGTCAATGTCCATTGTCGAAGTCGTAGTCTGCAAGTCAAGTATGGGTAACCCCGCTGATTTGCTGAACTCCTTGCTTATCTCGTCAATCGGTGCAACCGCAGGATCAACCGGAGTAATATCTGCATTACAAGGAACTTTCAGGTCCTTGCAGGTAATGACTGGTTTCAACTTATCTTCCACATTGATGCTACCCCAGCAAGAATTGCCCGTTACGTTATCAACAACTTTCACTGTCCATGTAGTACCGATAAAGCTGGAGTTCACTGTGTTGCCTAAGTTTTGTCCCACCGGACTCAATACCATGACGGTATATCGGGTATCGTAGCAGCCATATGGGCCGCCTTCCAATATCATGTCCGCTCCAATCAGTGCTTCACAGTTTTCATCTAAAGAAATCTGCACGTTGTCGTTGCAAGCCAATGCCAGGGTTGGGTTAGGATATTCCTTCACTGTTACGTTAAAGCAGCAAGTTGCCGGCAGACCGTGGGCATCCTCCATGTAAAAACAGTTGTGGGTCGTACCTATTGGGAAAGCTGAACCCGAAGCAAACCCTTCAGTCTGTATTGGCGGAGGGGCGGAGATATTACCCACCACGTTGAATGCAAGGGAAAGATTTGAGAATCCTATGGATGCAAACGTCTGATAATTCGCCAGGCCGCAAGCAGTGGCAGCTAAATAAGAAGGTGTTGCCGGGTTGTCTGCTGCTGCGATGTTACCCATTGTGAAGTTGCCATCCTGGTCAATAATTTCCACAAAAAAGTAACTGCCGGCCGGAACGTCCACGGGTGTCGTGAAAGTAACAGGCACGTATTGCAGAGGAGTATTATTCGGCATGTTCACGTTGAATGGGCCACCAAGCAGTAACATGTTGGCATTGCCCGCAGCCGGTGCTGTGCCCGAGGTCAACTTGTAAACACTGTACGTGTATAGACCAGGCTGGCCGTTTTGTAACGTACTGATACCGCATTGGACACCGGTCATGGAGAAAGCGGGCTGGTTCGGGCCACCAAAGACGCGGCCAAACTTGGTTTGATTAAAGCCGCAGTTCAACGATTGGCCAGCCACGATAGGCTGATTCGGATTAAGGCTCGGCGGGTTTTGCGTGTAAAGAATCGGACTTACCAATGGGCAGTTGTCAGCAAAGCCCACATTGTAATCCACAATCTTGGAGCACTCTCCCGGAGCCAAAGTAAACACTTTGTCGCCCGGACATGTAATCGTGGGTGGCTCGGTATCTGTCACAGTAATATTGAACGAACACGAAGCCACGCCTGAGGTAGCCGTCACCTTCGTAATGCCCGGAGGAAACTCAGAGCCGGAGGGCGGAGTCACCGTCGCCGGCGTGCCACAAGATGAATCGTCAATGGTAAAATTCACAACAGCACCGCAATGACCTGGTGTGTTATTGACCGACAAGTTTCCGGGACAAATGACTGTACATGGCGCGGCTACCGCGAAGGTGCAAAGCACCTGGCCACCGCTATTGCCCGGACAGGTATTGATGCCAAAACCAAAGAAATCGGCATTACAGAGCGTTACGCCACCTTGAGAAACGCTAAGGGAACCGTTGTCCCAACCGTCGCCAAAGCTGTCGTAGCCGCGGACTTCGTAGTTGCCCGCAGGTACGCTTAAGGTAATAGTTCCGCCAACTGCATTGGCTCCGCCAGTAGCTTCGCAATCCACAGTAGTATTGGTAGCTTGGTTGATAATCTCCCAACCTACCTCATTGTTGAAAATGGAGTTGTTCCATGTCCGCTGGATGGTTACCTGTGCCATCATGCTGCCTGTGCATAGGAGCAGGGCTGTTGATACAAGTAACTGCCGAATTGTAAAATTCGCTTTTTTCATGGGATAAAATTTGTGTTTTGATTAAACGAGATAATTCATTTTAGCCAGTGAGCATTTTCACTAAATGCTCAGCAAACTAATGGCCCCCTGCCGGAGCGCCAGCAAGGCAGTTTTGCTGATGGGACCAATACTTCCATCTGCCACTATTGTCAAATGCTGCAACCCGGTACCGATACTGGCAGCAACGTTATTGCTGCTTAGCAGGTCCTGATAGATACCTTTGTAATACAAGGCCTGCCTTCGTGTTGAGGTGTAAGCAGGAGTACCTGGTTGGAGTGATTCCAACAAGGTGCCCAAATCATCAATGGAAGCCAAAAGGGTAATACCTGCCTGGTCGTTGTTTACAAAGTTCCCTTGGGCTGGTGAATAGAGCCCACCGCCCACCGTTGCCAGTTGAGCGTTGGTAGTCCCTACTCCCACGAAGAGGAAAGTAAAAGCAGCCATTAGCAGTGCCATCAAGGCTTTTTTGAAATTCGCTTTTTTCATAGGATTAAAAATTTTGGTTAAAATGTTTATGATTAAGATTCTCTTACCACCTTTTGCATATCTAACACGAAAAGGCAGTAGCGTGTGCTTAAGCACACGCTACTGCCTTTTGTTGAATAAATGCTATTCAGCGCAAAGTGAGTAAGATCCGCCATGTTCTGTTGAGATTATAATTTGTTAATAAACTAAACCCTGCCTCCTCTGTCCATCATCGGGTTTTCAGTGCTGTGATACGTACTCCCTCATAAATGAATAGTTCATTCAAAGTGCACGATTCTTTCGCCCCCGAAAATGACAAATCATCTTTCACTCTTTCCTTAATCTAAGTCTGACAGTTACAATCCATCAATTTGAATGAATAAAAGGAAGGCATCAAAAGTGCAGGTGTAAGTATAAAAGAGAGATTAAAGCTGAATTAAAAGCTTATTAAATTGATGAGCCTCATAACTCATCTTTGTCTCCTACTCAATTGACGGGCGGCGGAAGCCAGCAGATTTTTAATCTTCTTTTAATTCCTCTTTAACTTGGGTTTAAAGGCCCGGCTATCATCTTTGTCAAGTCTAAAGTGACAATAAAGACCAGTAGTGTTTGATATCCCATTTATTCAAAAGCCGTTCTGCTTCTTCTCACTCTCCTCAAGGATACTTTCACTCACCCCCCTTTTATTTTCCATGAAGAGAGGCAGAAGAAGCGGAACTTTTTCTCTTATCAACGTGAGGTTGAAAAGCTAAAATCCAAAGAAGTTAAAGAGTTAGAAATTGTTAATATACCAGGGCAACTGCCCTGCAAAGGTGCGGGGCAGTTTGTTTTTCTCTCAATAGCTGCCATCCAAGTTGATTCAAATTGAACAAGCACATGCCTTTCCTTTAGCAAGATTTTTTTTCATGAGATTCATATTTTATAGCCTATACTTGCCCTGTGCCTACCGGCATGGGCTTTTTTATTGAAAATCAAACAAGGCAAAAACCTCCTCATATTTTATGCTTTTATTTTTACTGATTAGCTTCGCCTCTTAACTAATTATGAAATAATGAAACGAAGCCATTTACTACTCACCCTCCTACTCTCGTCGTTCTTTTTCATTCAGGCATTTTCACAAAAAGACCTCCTTCAATCAGGCCCCATGCTCGGCTACGCCGATATGTTCGAGGTAATGCTTTGGGTACAAACCAAAAGCCCGGCAGAAGTTCAATTCGTTTATTGGGTGAAGGGCAACCCGGCGCAGAAATTTTTCACGGAAACAGCCGCTACTCAAAAACACGACGGCTTCACGGCCCACCTCATCGCCGATGAGGTGCAGCCCGGCAATGTCTATGAATACGAACTGCGCATCAACGGCCAGCCTGTCAAATTAGCCTACCCCACCACTTTCCAGACCCAGCCCCTGTGGGCATGGCGCACCGAACCGCCCACTTTCAAAGTCGCCGTGGGCAGTTGCGCCTACATCAATGAGGAGCAGTTCGACCGCCCCGGCACGCCCTATGGCGGCGATTATCAGGTCTTCCAAGCCATCTACTCACAACACCCCGACCTGATGCTCTGGCTCGGCGACAACGTTTACATGCGCGAACCGGATTGGTTCACCCGCACCGGCTTCATTCACCGCTACACGCATGGCCGCTCGCTGCCGGAATTGCAGCCCCTGCTCGCTTCCACCCACCACTACGCCATCTGGGACGACCACGACTTTGGCCCCAACGACAGCGACGGCAGCTTTATACACAAAGATATGGCCGCCGATATTTTCCAAAAATTCTGGGCAAACCCTGTTTACGGCCTCCCCGGGCAGGGTGGCATCACCTCCTACTTCCAATGGGCCGATGTGGACTTTTTCCTTATGGACGACCGCTATTTCCGCACCCCGAACAAGCGAAAAGCAGGAGACTGCCAGTACCTCGGCAAAGCCCAGTTGGACTGGCTCATTGATGCCTTGACCTTCAGCAACGCCACCTTCAAAATGGTAGCCATTGGTGGGCAGGTGCTCACTTCTTACGCCAATTTTGAAACCTACATCAACCTCTGCCCGGAAGAACGGGCCTATCTCCTGCGCCGCATCGAACAGGAGGACATCAAAAACGTGGTCTTCCTCACCGGCGACCGGCATCACACCGAGTTGAGCAAAATGGTGAACGCCAAAGGCAACAGCATTTACGATTTCACGGTTTCTCCACTCACCGCAGGCATCCACCAAACCGATGAAGTTAACTTGCTCAGGTTGGATGGCACCTTAGTAACGCAGAAGAATTTCGGCACGATGGAATTCTCCGGCCCCCGAAAAGGGCGCACGCTGACCCTGCACATCTTCGACAGCAACGGCGTAGAGCTTTGGTCAAAAGCCATTCAGGCGGAGTATGAGGGGAATAGTGGAAATTGAGAATTTTCATTAGGCCCGCAGGGCTAAAATTTGTAAAAAAAGAACTCCCGGCATGCGGTGCATCCGGGAGTTGGTATAAAAAAAACAGCAGGATACGGCCATGCAAGTGCATGGCAGCAAATTTTTATTAGCCAGATGAGCGGCTTAGAATTGAAAGGAAATTGTGAAAATTCCGCAAACGGGGCTGATTCAATAAAATTGGTGCAATACCGGATTAGAAGTCGCTGATTTTGCGAATCACCCGGTAAAGCCGGGTATGGATGTTCACCTCTTCAATAAAGGGATCGTGTTCGAGGTGGTTGGCGGAAATTAGTTTCAGATGGGTCACCCGGCTGCCGTGGTAGATGCGCTGAACGTATTTTACCCACAGCGAGCCATTGCTTTTCACGGCGTAAATTTCGTTGTCTTTTACATCGTCAAGACGCTCCACCTCACGGCACACCACAATGTCATCATTCAGAATGACCGGTTCCATACTGTTGCCATTAATTTGAAAGGCTACCATTCCACCGCCCTGAAGCCCTGGCAGAGAAAACCACGAACTCTCTTCTGTGGCGAAACTGCTTGTATCAACGGCACTGCCGGCAAAAGCAGCTGCCGTGGTGAACAGAATATTGCCTTGTTTGGAGGTGCTGGTTTCGGTGCTTTGTTTGGGGAGGTCGAATCCGAAAGGAGTGCCGGTACCGTCAAGTAGAAAGTCTTCGTTGATGCCAAACTCCCGGCAAAATATTCTGGCGTGGGAATAGCTGATGACCCGCTTATCGCCCTCGTTCAGAAAGGCCCGGATGATGTGGCCATAGCCTTTGTTGCCGAGGATTTTTTCAGCAACGTCGCCAATTCCTTTCCCCTTGCGATCATTTTTTATGATAGCTCCTCTGTCTTCGAGTAATTTAAAGACTTTGATGAAGCGATTGTTAAGTTCGAGACGGTCTTCACGTATCATGATGTTTTAGTTTCACTTGTTTAAAACAATAGCTTACGAATCGGTTGTAAAAATAAAACAAATAATTTTAGAAGCAAATTTTTGTTCTAAAAATTATTTTTTGAAACAAATATTTCCGCCGGGTGGTCTGAGACTCATCAGGTGGCAAGCCGTCGCCATTCCTGACGCAGCAGGCTGTAGAGCTTGATATCTTGATAGGCGCCGTACATAAAAAGCCCTTGCCTGAGGGTGCCCTCATGCTTGAATCCGAGTCGCTGGCAAATGGCTTGGCTTTTGGCATTACCTGCGGCCGTTAGTATTTCGATGCGGTTCAGGTCTTTTGATCGGAAAAGATAGCCAGTGAAGGCAGCACAGGCGATAGTCATTAATCCGCGGCCCTGCTTATCCTGTCGCAGCCAATAGCCTATTTCGCATTTTTGACAATCTTTATTGTACTGCACCACCCCTATTGAGCCGGCCAGCGTTTCACCTTCCATGAGAAAAGTGATGAGCTGCGTGCCTTGTGCATTATGTGCCATGCTTTCTTTTAGGTATTGCCTGGAATCTTCCACCGACTGGGTGGCGTCCACCCACGGGAGCCATTGCCGGAGATAATTGCGCTGGGCATCCACCACCTCGAAAATGGGGGCGGCCAATTCCGGCCGGGCCAAGTGCAGCGAGAGCTGCTCATTGATTTGCAAAAAAGGCTTCATAATAATTGAGAATTGAGAACGAAAAATCCGTTTGGGCAACAAAAAATCCCGGCACCGTTAAACTAAGGTTTAAATTCCCGGTCTATCAGCACAAATCACGCAAAGTTTGAAGAACCCACACGACGACATAGCTGACGAGAGGATACTTGAACTGGCGTTGCAAGAGGGCCATATCGAACAGGGCTTCCGCCTATTGATCGAAAAATATCAGGAAAGGCTTTACTGGCAAATCCGCCGCATGGTGTATGTGCATGATGACGCCAACGATGTTTTGCAAAACTGTTTCGTAAAGGTTTATCGCAACCTTCACAACTTCGAGGGTAAGTCGAAACTATACACGTGGCTGTACCGCATAGCAACGAACGAGGCGATTACATTTTTGAATAAAAGCAGGCAAAAACATACGGCCTCGCTCGACGATGAGAACCGCCATCTCTCGAACCAGCTGGAAGCCGGCTCCTATTTCGACGCAGACTCAGCGCAGGTGTTGCTCCAAAAAGCCATTGCACTGTTGCCAAACAAACAGAAACAGGTGTTCCATCTGCGATATTACGACGAGATGAACTACGCCGATATGTCGGAACTGCTGGGTACGTCGGAGGGAGCACTCAAGGCTTCGTTTCACCATGCGGTGAAAAAAATTGAAGCCTATGTGAAAAACGTGGAAACTTATTAGCCGGGTAGCCCGGTCCAAAACCTAAAGACAATGAAAAATCAAGATGAACTGAGAGAAGAACTGAAGGAATTGTTGCCCTTCCTGTCACGCATTCAAGGGAAAGACGAAGGCTTCTCAGTGCCGAAGAATTATTTCAAGACCCTGCCCGATGAGGTAATGAAGCGGATAGCTTCCGACATAGCGCCCACCCGGCAGCAAAAGAACTGGATGGACGAAATCACCCTGTTCATTGCGGCCCTCCGGCAACCGCGCTATGCGGTGGCTTTGGCTACTGCCGCCGTGCTCCTCGTCGCTGGCTTCTGGATGTTCAATCGCGACTCCGGCACCCGGGCAGCTTCGCCGGATTTGGCAGCGGTGGCGCTCGAAGACATTTCATACGATGCCCTATATTCTTACATCGCCACTAACATTGAGGACATTGACAACGACCTGATTCTCGATGCCCAGAAATTTGAAACAGCAGAAAAACCGCTGCAACATTTGGCCCCAAGACCCGGAGAGGAAGAAATGGAAGAATACCTCGACGATGTAATTGATGAGATTGACCTGAAAGACCTCGAGGACCTACTTTAATCAATAACTCACTGTATAACCCTTTATTAAAATTTTGGAACAATGAAAAAGCTATTATTTGGAACATTACTCCTGTTTGCTTTTGCGGTTGGTACTTATGCGCAACCCGGTAGCCGCCAAGGCCCCATAGCTGCACGTGCTCAGGAGAAAATTGCAGCCTACAAAATCGCCTTCTTCACAGAGCAACTTCAGTTGACGCCCGAAGAATCGAAAGACTTCTGGCCCCTCTACAACCAGTTTGAAGATGAACGGGACAAACTGAAAGACAAAGGCGATTTCCAGGGTAAAAAAATCGAGCTGATGGCCGACAAAGAGTTGGAAGATTTTATCGTACAGCAATTAGACATGGAAGAACAACAAGTGAAGCTAAAACGCGATTACGTGCACCGTTTTATGCAAGTCTTGCCCATCCGCAAGGTGGCCATGCTCCAACGAACGGAACTTGAATTCAAGCGCCAGCTTCTCGATGAGATGAAACGCCGCCAGGAAAATCGCCAGGATGCCAAACCCCGCAAGCCTAGAAACTGACGCTGGCCCAGCGGCGGCCGGCTGTCAACCGGTTGGCATTATTAGCCCGGAAATGATGGGCTTTAATACAGCCACCCATTTTTCATAACCGCGGCGGTTCATGTGCAGCATATCTTCCATAAAGAGGGACTTGTCAGGCTCCCCGTTTGCCGAAAGCAGCGTGCCGCTGATGTCCACATAATGCAACCGGGGCCTGTTTTGGGCAAATTGTTTCGCCATGTCATTGAATTGCTGAAAAGACCGCCACAGTGGCCACCTGTCCGGTGATGGTTTGGCGGAGATGAAAACCACTTCCGTATTCGGCAAATGTTGCTCCACCTCACCAATGAATTTTTTAAAATTCTGAAAAACGACGGCCACCGGAGTTTCCTCCTTGATGTCATTTTCACCACAATAAAACACCAGCACCCGCGGCTCGTATTTCCAGATAATGCGCCCGGCATAATACATGAGTTCGGGAATCGTGGAGCCGCCGAAGCCCCGGTTGATAACGGGCATCGGGTCAAAGTCAGCGGCCAGGTCTGGCCACAGCCTGATGCTCGAACTCCCGGCGAAGAGTACCGCACCTTTTGGTGGCATGGCCTCTTTGTCGGCAGCCTCGAAAGCCTGGATTTCCTGCTCAAAGCGGTCGAGATGTTGCGGCTGGCCGCCGCGGGAATTAAAGCTGGCCTTCGTGGTATTACTGCCGCCATCGCCGTCGCAGTTGGTCAGCAGTACCAGGGGAAGAAAGGAAAGGAGAAAAAGTATTCGTTTCATGGTAAGAGTTTTTTGTAAAAACGAAGGTAAGCTACATGGCCGGGAAATGTGAAAGCCTTACATACCCCTGAGCTTTCTGAACCTTCTGAACCGGAAAATTATTTACGGCACATTCCCTTAGCAACGTTTAAAAATAACTTCCCGATTTCTGCCAGCCGAAGGCTGGCAGAAATCGGGAACCTCTCTCTTTTTTCGGCGGCTTCGCCGCCGAAAAAAGAGAGAGGTTATTTTTTGGTCGTTACTTAATCATTTAGACTTTGGACACTTTTTTACTAACCCCCGGATTCATCTGGGGGTGCCCAAAAATGTCCCATTTTATCTGGGTTTTAACCCGCTTTCAATGCTTTACGGGGGTTAAAACCCACAAAAAGTGAGGATTTACGCCGTATCCCCCGGATAAATCCGGGGGTTAGTGAAAGTGTCCAAAGTCTAATAATCATAAAAGAACAAAACCTCTTTACTGCCAAATGGATTTCAGCTCATAAAACTCACTTTTCAGCAATTTCACCTTGCCGCCTGCGGCGAATAATTTAACCCGGTCGTAATCCTTGTGCGGGAAGAATATCTCCGTCATTGCGGTGGCACCATCATCGGCGAACAGCTCGCATGAGGCCACGTCGAAAAAGAGGTGGAGGCGCACCACCGGCCCCGTTTCGATGCGCGGCGCCAACACCCGTCCCTCCGCAAATACGGTGGAAAAGCCGGACTCCCCGGCCTTCGTCCGGTCGCTGTAAAATTGCATAGAGGCAGCGTCGTAGCCCACTCGGTATTCCTCCCCCTGGTCGTTGGACAGGGCGATGCCGAAGCCTGCTGCCGGGCCTTCGGGGCATTCCACTTCGAGCACCGCCTCCATCAGCGTGGGCGGAAAACCAAGCTGCCTGGTCAGCTCCAACTCACCAGATAGTACCGCTGGTGCAACGCTATAATTTTTCTGCCGCAGATGCTCCAGTTCCCGCACAGGTTGAGCGAAAAGCCGCAGGCCCTGTGCCGTGTTTCTCAGCGTCAGTTGGCGGGGCAGCGTCATGGCGCTGCGCCACACCCCGGTGGGCACCACTTGTGCATAGTTCCAGTTGCTCATCCATCCCATGAAAATGCGGCGGCCATCTTCCGCCGGAATGTCCGACCAAGTAACTCCGGCGTAGTTGTCGCGGCCATAGTCAAGCCATACGGCCTTTTCCATTTCGGGCTTGGCAGCCTCCCCGGCGAAGGTGATTTGGTCCACGTTGAGGTGGCCCCAGCCGCTGGTAGAATTGTCAAATATTTCAACGAGGGCCTTGCGGCCAATGAGGCCCTGCACGTCCCACGCCGTCCATTTTAAATGTTCGCCGTGGGTGCCGGAGGCACTGTGGACGATTTGGCCATCCACCACGAGGTTCATGGACAGCCGCAACTTGTCATTGCCGCCGCCAATTTGAAAATTGATAAAGTTGCTGTCAATGGTGAATTCGGGCGAGACGAGTTTCCCGG
>SCUG01000179.1 GCA_004297645.1 Saprospiraceae bacterium
CTTCCGATCTCCCGTGCGGCCAATGCCCAAAATCTGTATGTCAATGCCGCCGGCCAGGTCTATTTGCTTTTCGTACCAGTCGCAATAGTCCTGTACTTTTTCGATGGGGACGGTACCATCGGGGATGTGGATGTTTTCTTTCGGAATATTTACGTGGCCGAACAGGTGCTCGTTCATAAAATACACATAACTCTGCGCCGCATCGGGCTGCATGGGGTAGTATTCGTCGAGGTTGAAGGTGACGACGTTGTGAAAGCTCAAACCTTCTTCCCGGTGCATTCGCACGAGTTCCTGATAGACCTTGATGGGAGAGGAGCCGGTGGCTAAGCCCAGCACGATTTTCTCCCCGTCTTGCTGCCTTTGGCGGATGGCGAGGGCAATGCTGCGCGCTACGTGAGTGGAAGCTTCCCGGCTGTCTTCCCAAATTTTTACGGGTAGTTTTTCGAAGGTTTTGAATTGAAATTTAAGGGCGCCCTGGCCATTTTCGGATGATAACATTTCAGGATGGTTGAAATTTGCCCGTGCTGCGGTTGCTGTTCAATCACAAGAACGGGGTATGATTCATTTTACTTTTTCTTCAAAATATTGAGGCAATTTGGCGGGTGAAACCGGCGGGTAAATATATGCCAATTTCCCGGCGAAAATACAAACTATAAACCCTTCTGTGTGCGGGCACGGTAATTGTTTTTTGGGGTGTTCTTAGAGCGTAAAGAATCTCTTATCTAACTTTGCGCTATCGTTCGCACAAGCAAGAATTGAGGAAGAACAACCATTTTCTCAATCCTCTTTTTCCAGGGCTTGCCTTTCTACTCAAAACAAAATGAGCCGGCAAATACGCATCAAAGACATCGCCGCAAAAGCCGGCGTTTCTACAGGCACTGTGGACCGCGTGCTGCACGAGCGGGGTAATGTTTCGCCGAAGGCGAAAGTAAAAGTGCTAAAGGTAATGGAGGAGTTGGGCTATGAGCGCAACATCATCGCCAGCACCCTGGCCTACAACCGCGTTTTTCGCATCGCCGCGCTGCTGCCCGGCTTCCACACCGACCCCTATTGGGAGCAACCCTTTTCCGGCATGGAACGGGCGCTGAAAACCGTGCGGCACTATGGCATTTCACTGGAACCTCATTTCTTTGAATTGTTCGACCCCCGGAGCTTCCTCCAAACTGTAGGGCAGGTGCTTGAAAACCCGCCGGATGCCATTCTTTTCGCCCCTGTATTTTTGAAAGAAAGCCGCACCCTGCTCGAAGCCTGCCGGGAAAATGGCATCCACAACGTAATGATCAATACTTACGTTGACAATCCCGATTCCCTGTGCTATATTGGTCAAGACAGCTACCAAAGCGGGTTTCTGGCTGGAAGGCTGCTGCACTTCGGCCTGAATGAAGGTGAAACTGCCATGCTGCTCAACTTAGAAGTAGGCAGCCACAATGCCCAGCACCTGATTGACAAAGAGCGGGGCTTCCGCGATTATTTCGGCCAGTTCCCAGGCCAGCATATCGAGATAGTAAAACGGGATTTTGAAGATTTCGACGATAGGCAAAAACTGACCAGCCTTCTCGATGATTTGTTCGCCCGGCACCCCAGGCTCAACGGCATTTTTTTCACCAATTCCAGAGCCTACAAAGCCGTGGAATGCCTGCCAGCCGGCATCGTTCAAAAAATAAAAATCGTCGGCTTCGACCTCATCGAGCAAAATATCCGCCACCTTCGGAAAAACAACATTGACTTCCTCATCAACCAAAATCCCGTGCACCAGGGCTACATGGGCATCATCAACCTCGTCAACCACCTCGTTTTTAAAAAAAACGTGGAAAAACTTCAGTACCTCCCCCTCGACATCGTAGTAAATGAGAATGTGGATTACTACCTGAAAAGGCAGGAGGAGTTCGAGATTGTGCTATAAAGGCATCCCGTCCAAACCCCGCTTACCTATCTTTGCTGCCTGTTTATAAAATTCGATACACCACCAATATATTCGCCATGCGCACCGACGACCTCTTGCAAAGGGCCTTGAGCCTTGAATTCCTCACCGCCGAAGAAGGCGTTTTCCTTTTTGAAAATGCCGCAACCGCCGAATTGATGTACGCCGGCAACCGCATCCGCCAACACCACGTGCCCGGCAATGTGGTTACTTGGATCATCGACCGCAACTCCAACACCACCAACGTCTGCATCGCCAACTGCAAGTTTTGCAACTTCTTCCGCAGGCCCGGCCATGAGGAAAGCTACATCACCACCATCGAAGAATACAAGCAAAAAATCGAAGAGACCTTCGCCTACGGCGGCGAACAATTGCTGCTGCAAGGGGGCCACCACCCCAGCCTGGGGCTAGATTTTTACACCAACCTCTTCCGCGAATTGAAGGCCCTCTACCCCAAGCTGAAACTCCACGCCCTCGGCCCGCCCGAAATAGCGCACATTACTAAACTCGAAAAGTCAACCCACACAGAAGTGCTCAAAGCGCTGATAGAATCGGGCTTAGACAGCCTCCCCGGCGCAGGCGCTGAAATCCTCGACGACCGGGTGCGCCGCCTCATCTCCGCCGGGAAATGCGGCGCCAAAGAATGGCTCGACGTGATGCGCTCCGCCCATCAGCTCGACCTGACTACCTCCGCCACCATGATGTTCGGCCACATCGAAACCAACTTAGAACGCATGCAGCACCTCGTAAGAATCAGAGAAGTGCAGGCCGAAAAACCCACCGGCGCAAAAGGCTTTCTGGCGTTCATCCCCTGGCCCTTTCAGGACGAAGGCACGTTGCTAAAAAAACTGAAACGCGCCCGAAACACCGTCACCGGCGACGAATACGTGCGCATGATTGCCATGAGCCGCATCATGCTGCCCAACGTCGTAAACGTGCAGGCCTCGTGGCTCACCGTCGGCAAACAGGTCGCCCAGGTTTGCCTCCATGCCGGGGCCAACGACTTCGGCAGCATCATGATTGAGGAAAACGTGGTATCGGTGGCTGGCGCAAAATTCCGCTTCACCGCCAATGGCATTCAGCAGGCTATCCGCGACGCCGGCTTTACGCCGCAGCTTCGCAATCAGCAGTATGAATACCGCGAATTACCCACCGCCATCCGGCAACAGGAATTGGACGGGGTGGGGATGATTGTGGATTAGAGCTTGTTTGGTTGTTTGAATACCAATTGAAACCTATCTTGCAGAAAATTAAAAGTCAGTATGACCTTAACCACTGCCAATAACAACCCTTTGCTGGAAATCCTCGAAACAGGAGGCCGCATCACGCTGGAGCATACGCTTTCCAAAGAGAAGTTCACTGCTCTGTCGGCCAGGTTCCCAGACCTGCAAATGGAAAGAGAAGCAAATGGAAAAACCAATGTTATGTCTCCGGTAAAACTAGGTTCTGGGGAACGAGAATCAATCGTTCTTTTTCATGTCCATTTATGGAAGTATAAAAATGGAAATGGCATTGTTCTCAGTCCCTCCACCGGTATCGAACTTCCCGACGGCTCCATAAAAAGCCCTGACTGCGCCTGGGTTTCCGATGAACGCCTCGCTGCTCTGCCGGAAGATGCCGGTGAAGATTTCCTGCGCGCCATCCCCGATTTTGTCGCCGAAATACGCTCCTCCTCCGACCGCCTGACCACACTGAAAAAGAAAATGGCCCAAACCTGGATAGCCCACGGCGTCCGCCTCGGCTGGCTCATTGACCCTTACGATGAAAAAGTGTACATCTACCGGCAGGGCCGGGAGGTGGAGGTGATGCAAGGTTTTGCCGGAAAAAAACTTTCCGGCGAAGATGTGATGCCGGGGATGGAGTTGCCGCTGGATGAGTTGAGGCGAAAGAAGTAGATCGCGTTCCGCATTGCCGGCCCGCACTCTTTATACCCAACTGAAGACATACTCCCCTTCACTTCATTCCTTATTTTTGCGCCCCAATTTTCAAGCATGAGTCTAATCAAAGAAATACAACGGCGCAAAACCTTCGGCATCATCTCCCACCCCGATGCCGGGAAGACCACCCTGACGGAAAAGCTCCTCCTGTTTGGCGGCGCCATTCAGACGGCCGGAGCCGTAAAGTCCAACAAGATTAAGAAAACCACCGTCTCCGACTTCATGGAGATTGAGAAACAGCGGGGTATCTCCGTGGCCACCTCGGTCATGGCTTTCGAGTACCGGGGGCTGAAAATCAACATCCTCGACACGCCGGGTCACCAGGATTTCGCCGAAGACACCTACCGGACGCTGACGGCTGTGGACAGCGCCATCGTGGTCATTGACGTGGCCAAAGGGGTGGAAACCCAGACCGAAAAACTCGTCAACGTCTGCCGGATGCGCAGCACACCCATCCTCATTTTTATCAACAAACTCGACCGCGAGGGCAAAGATGCTTTTATTCTGCTGGATGAAATCGAGCAAAAACTCGGCATCAAAGTCTGCCCGTTGAGCTGGCCTGTGGGCATGGGTCAGACGTTCAAAGGCGTGTACAACCTTTATGAAAAAATATTGGTGCTATTTCACCCGCACGGAAAAGCCCAGGAAGAAGATACTATTGAAATCAGGGACATCGCCAGCGGCGAACTCGAAAAACAGGTGGGCGAATGGCCAGCCAAAACCCTGCGGGAGGAGGTGAATATGGTCGAGGAAATTTACCCTCCTTTTGATAAAAATAAATACCTCGGCGGGGCACTGTCGCCCGTGTTTTTCGGCAGCGCCGTCAACAACTTCGGCGTGCGGGAAATGCTCGACTGCTTCGTGGACATCGCTCCAACGCCGAGACCACGCGAAGCCGCTGAGCGGGAAGTGCAACCAACGGAAAATAAGTTTTCTGGCTTTGTCTTTAAAATCCACGCCAACATAGACCCCCACCACCGGGCGCGGATTGCCTTTCTGCGCATCTGTTCCGGGGTTTTCGAAAGAAACAAAAACTACCTGCACGTGCGGCTGGGACAACAAATGCGCTTCGCCACCCCCACCAGTTTTATGGCCGATAAAAAAGAGGTCATTGACGAAGCTTACCCCGGCGATGTAGTGGGCCTCCACGACACGGGGAATTTTAAAATAGGCGACACGCTGACAGAGGGCGAGGCATTGCATTTCAAAGGCATCCCAAGCTTCTCGCCGGAGCAGTTCCGCTATGTGGAAAATGCCGACCCAATGAAGTCCAAGCAGTTGGCCAAAGGCCTCGTTCAGCTCATGGATGAGGGCGTAGCCCAACTTTTTACCAAAGAAACGAACGGCCGCAAAATCATCGGCACGGTCGGGGCATTGCAATTCGACGTCATCCAGTACCGCCTCAAAAACGAGTACGGTGCATCGTGTACCTACGAACCCACCAACATGCACAAAGCCTGTTGGGTGACCTGCGACGACCCGAAAGCCTTCAAAGAATTCCAGACCCGCCGGGCCAAAGACCTGGCCCGCGACAAGGAGGGCAACCTCGTCTATCTGGCCGAAAGCGCATGGTCCCTCAAAATGGCGCAGGAAAACCACCCGGAGGTGCAGTTTCATTTTACCAGCGAAATGAATGGTGAGGTGAGCGCTGAGCGCTGAGCGGTATGAATTTGGGGGCAATGAAAAAAAGCCTTGCAACGGGATGAACCATTGCAAGGCTTTTCTTTCCCAGAGTACCTTTTAAGTTTAAAAGGTCATCTGGAATTGTACTTGTACAGGTACACCATCAGAACGATAAACAGCAAAAAGTAGATGAGGAACCACATCACGAATTTTCCCTTTTTACCTGCTTCTTCGATATGGTCAGACATTTTCGGTTTATTTTAAATGAATGTTGGTGGCATGAACGGCGCAAAAGTAATGCGATGCCCCCGCTTTTCCAAACGCTCTCCCCGAGAGTGTGACCAGCCTTCAGCGATTCGTTAAATGAGGCTTTCAAGTTGCCTATATTTGCCCCGCAGACAGTACCGTTTAATACCTAATTCCCAATTCCCAATTAGGGGTGTTAAGAGAAATAATTTCGACGCTGAAGGACGCTGATTCTTATGATTTTTTATGAAATAAAAAATCAGGAACAGCGTG
>SCUG01000180.1 GCA_004297645.1 Saprospiraceae bacterium
CATAAATTTTAAGGGAGTTACTTTTAATGAAAACCGGCAGCCCCGAATCGGGCCAATGGATTTTGCGTTGCCGGACGAAAAGACAGAGGGAAAACTAAGTGGCCTTTTCACGGGGATTTTTTCTCTGGGTTATACATTTGGTACCCCAAAAAATAAGGAGTTGGCGTGGTTTCTACTTTGGAAATCTGCGAGTGGTGCATAAGAGCTGGCAACCGGTGCGCGGCGGTATTGGCAGGTGGCCATTATCCCTTAATTAGAGCCAGAAGCTCATTGGCGTTGAGCTTTCCGCTCACCTCGGTGCCTTCGAGCAGACTGTCGGCCAACTCCCGTTTATCGGCGTGGAGTTTTACGATTTTTTCTTCGATAGTATTCGCTGCGACGAGGCGGTAAATGGTCACCGGCCGCTGCTGCCCGATGCGGTGGGCACGGTCGCTCGCCTGGTCTTCTACGGCGGGGTTCCACCAGGGGTCGAGGTGCAGCACGTAGTCGGCGGCGGTGAGGTTGAGGCCAAAGCCGCCGGCTTTGAGGCTGATGAGGAAGAGGTCGCCATCACCAGACTGAAAGGATTGAATGGCTTTTTCGCGCTGTGCCATAGACGTGGAGCCGTCGAGGTATTGGTAGCGGATGCCGCGTGCCTTCACCCATTCTTCCAGAATTTTCAGGTGTTTGACAAACTGGCTAAACACGAGGGCTTTGTGGCCTTCGGCCAATAGTTCTTCCACGGTATCGGCGAAAAGGTTCAGCTTGGCACTTGGCAACTCGCTATCGGGCGCTACCATGCGAGGGTGGCAGCAGGCTTGCCTCAGGCGCATCAACTCAGCCAATATCTGAAACCGTTTTTCAGAGATATCAACACCCGATTGCTCTATGTTCTTGATGGCTTCGCGGCGCAGGGCTTCGTAGAATGCCCGCTCTTCCTCCGACAATTCCACGCTCAGTGTGACTTCTGTTTTTTCGGGCAGCTCGGTGAGCACATCTCGTTTGCGCCGGCGCAGGATGAACGGCTGTATCAGCCGCCGCAGTTGTTCGCGCCGCTCCTCGTCCTGGTACTTTTCGATGGGTGCGGCATAGGTTTCATTAAAATGCTGCAATGAGCCGAGCAGGCCGGGGTTGAGAAAATTGAAAAGGTTCCAAATTTCCCCTAAATGGTTTTCTATGGGCGTGCCAGTGGTTATTATTTTAAAATCGCCCTGCAACTCCATCGCCGTTTGCGAGCGTTTTGTCGCACGGTTTTTTATGGCCTGCGCCTCGTCGAGCACGATGGTGGTGAACTTCATCGCCGTGAGCATTTCGCTCTCCTGCTGCATCAGCCCGTAGCTGCACAGCAGCAGGTCGAATGGCCCGAGGCCTTTCATCGTTTCACGGCGGTCGCCGTCGCCGAAAATTTGGGGCTTCAGGTCAGGTGCAAAGCGGTGGGTCTCATGGTACCAGTTGCGCACGACGGAGGCCGGCGCCACCACGAGTGCGGGCCCCTGTTTGGCGCGATCGAGGAGGACAGCCAGGGCCTGAATGGTTTTTCCAAGGCCCATGTCGTCGGCGAGGCAGGCGCCCACGCCCCAGTGCGCCAATTGCGACAGCCAGCGAAAGCCTTCTTGTTGGTAGGTTCGCATTTCAGCTTTGAAGGCGGCGGGAACGGCGGGATGGAGATTGCGGGCTTCGCTGAGCCGGGCGAGCTGTTGTTGCCATGCCGCGTCCACCTCGAAGTCGCGGAGCAGCCCGCTGAAATCATCGAAAATATGGGCAGCCAGCGGATGAAAGCGCAGCTCTTTCTGGTTTTTTGAAAAAAGGGCGTTCATCTCGTCGAGTTTTTGCCGCAGCCCGGCGGTGAGCGCCAAAAACTGGCCGTCACCTATTTCCACGAAATTGCCCTGAGATTTTTGTGTCAATTCGAGTAGTTGCCGGAAATCCATGACGAGATTTTCGTTCACCTGCACCTGCCCGCTCACCTCGAACCAGTTGCGCTCTTTCTTCACGCCCAGCGATATTCCGCCGAACCCCACCTGCCCGCTGATGCGCAATTTCTCCCCCTTGGGGTGCTCCAAAATGATGGTGCCATTTTCCCGCAGGGGTTGCAGTTCGAGCAACACACTCAGGCAGCTTTCGATATCGTCCAAGAGCCATTCTAAGTTTTCGGCTGTAGCATTCAGAAGGCTGGGGCAGGCCTCTTCCACCTTTCTGACGTTTTCCAGTTCCTGCGCCAAATTGCGGCGGGCACGTGTGGGGGTGCCGCTGATGTCGGCGATGACGTTGCTGCGCCCTTTGCCGGGTTTGAAATATGGCCCGCCTTCGGCAAAAGGTTTTACAAAAAATTCGAGTTTGAACCCATCGCCCACGGGCAATAGGTGCAGATGCGGTGTGGATTGCCCCTCTATGGTTTGCAGGCCCGAAGTTCCGCCCCCTATTTCGGACTGCACGGTGACTATGGCGGAGAGGTTGCCCACCGTTTCGATAAGTTGCTCTTTCGCCTGCGCCGGTATTCTGAGCTGCCCAAAATCGAGCAGCCTGTTTATTTCGAGATGTGTTTCGTTGATTACTAAAACGACGTATCGGGTGGGCGTTTCGCGAAGAAGCTGCATGCCTGCCCGGTTGAAATCGTGTGAAAATTTCAGTTCGAATTCGCTGCCCTTTTGCTCCACGAGCAATTGGGGTTTTTGCTCAATCAACTCCACGGGGATGGCGGGATTGTCCAACAGAAAAAGCAGGGGATGGCCTATCAGCGCCGGGAGGAGTTTTTCGAAATCGAGCCAATACTCTGCATTGCCATAAAAGCCGGTCCGGGTGAGTTTGACGGCGGCGGCGGCGGCCTTGTCTTGCTCCGTCATATTGGAAACGGTGCCTTCTTTTAGGCGTTTCAGCGCCACGTGACGCCCTTTGGACCAACCGCCCTTTCCGTAGGTTTGTTCAACGGGCTGCACCAGGTGGTTTTTAAAATCAACCCACCAGGACAGGCGGTTGTATTTGCCGTCACCATCATTGTGACGGGCGGCAGGGCGTAGGTTTCGCAGGGCTTCGAGTGAGCGCTCCCACTTGCGAATGTGCGGCAACAACGCCATAAACGGCTTCATCCCCAACTCCGCTTGCAAATCGTTGCTGAGGATGGAGTAACCGTCTGCCAGCCGTTTGTCTTCTTCAAAATGCGCCAGCAAGCTGGCGAATTCCATCTCTAACCGGCGGTAGCCGTATGTTTGCGCTTTCCACTTCCACTGTTTCAGCTTGTCCACCTGGGAAGTATTCAATTGCTGCTCGTTCCAATAATGTACGATGGCGAAGAAGAGCCATTCCAGCGGTGTTTCGGGGGCGGTTTTCAGTAGTTCAGTGGCTTCCGGGATTAGGTTTTCCTGAAAATATGCCGCTGCCGAAAGGTAGCGCATCGCCTGCCCTGTTTTTTCAGTTTTGGCGTAGCCAGCCAGGGCATGTAATTCCTTGAGCAGCCCCATCCCTTTGTATTTTAAGCATGCCAGCCCATGTATCAGGCCGGGTATGCCGGGCAGGCACAAGGACTGCCGCTTTTCTTGCTTCCGGTACATTTTGAGGGCGTCCTGAAAGAGGGTGAGTCCGGCAGTATCTTTTCCTGTTAAAAAAGCCGTTACGCCAAGCCAGGCTGTTTTTTCATACCCAAGCTGCTCCTTTTCAATGATTCTCCGAAGAGCGTCATGGCGGCCCTGAAACAGGTAGCACATGAGCACGTTCTGCCGCACCAACTCGCCGGGTTTTTCCCCATTGAGCCAGCCAGCTTCGAGGGCAAATAGTTCATACTGCTGAGCCTCCTCCAGTCTGTCGAAAGCCCCGGCCAGCAGGTGGCTGATGGATAGTTCCTGGATGTTTTCGGGGAAGGTGCGCAACCAGCCGGGGTCGAAAGGGCTGAAGAATTCTCCAAAAAAATTGACCTTCTCCCACTCCTCGCGAAAGTGGGTAACGGCATTGAGCAGCACCTCGCCGAAATGGCTCATGTCGCCATCGTACAAAGCAATGCGCATCTCGCGCAGGCAGGCGTTGAGGCCGGAGGGCCGAAAGTGAAACAGGTCTTTGTAAGGGAACTCTTTTTGGATGAGCTGTACCATTGTTTTGAAGCGCTTGTCTATCACCGCCATGCGCATCACCAATTCCAGCCTTCCGGCGGCCACCCTCATTTCTGCCTTTTCACCCAGCCTCAACCAGCCTGTCTGGTTGAGCAGGTCGCGGTATTCTTTGATTTGCGTTCCCAATATCTGGTTGCCGTTAGCCTGCCGTACGCCGGCGTCTTTGAGCAGGTTTTGCATGGTCGTCTGATTCACTTGCTCATAAGCTATGGCCAGGAGTTTCAGCATGTCCTGCTCGATGGGGGAAAGTTGTTTAAATTGCTGGCGAAAGGTGCTGATATTCATGTGCTGCTGCGACTTTTAAAAAACGAGGGGCGCAAAGATACGGGAAAGGTAGGCGGGTTGATTGCAGTGCTTTCTGAATAATTACGAAGTGAGAGGTTCTGGAGGCGGCGGCTTTGTGCTGCCGGGCAGGGGCTTTTATCATCCGGGGCGGCGATGATGAGTTGTACGCCTTTGTAAATATGCCAGGCGCTCAGCGCCATCAGCACGTGGCCAATGTCCATGTGGTTGAACCACCGGCTGAAGGCCCATTGGTTCAAAAATATGATGGCTCCAATGGCCGACCATCCCACGGCGTAAAAAAATTGTTTACTCCCCTTTTGGTGGGTTCGGTAATACACGTATCCCTGAAATCCGCCCACTACCAGCATGATGCCGTAGGCCGAGTGGCCCACCACGAAATAGAAATTCATGGTGACCACGGATGTGACCATGAAAAAAAGCAGCTCGGCCAGATTGACCCAGGTGAAAAATGTGGCGTACATCGGCCGGATGAGTTTCATGGAATAAAAAATAGAGGCCCGCTCCGCCAGCGCAATGGCCACCATGCTTGCGTACCAGCCGGGGATTTTCCAATAGATGCTCAGCGCATAATTGAAGCCGTGGCCGATGACCCCACCGAGTAAAGTGGCTATGCCCATCAGCAAAAAGAAATGCTTGTAGTACAAGTACACCAGGCCTTTCAGCGGCAGCCGGTTCAGCCGGAAGTATGCGTAAAGGCACACGGCGGTCACCAGCAGGTCAGTCAGCATGGTGACAGGCTCGTCCAGACGAAGGCCAAAAAGGTTGATGGAAGGATTTTTATAAACCGAAGGCTCCATTTCAACGGATTGAGGAAGTGGAAAAATAAGCCGCAGCGGGTGAATTTCCTAATTTCCAACAAGCTCTCACTGTGGCGGCGGGGTGAATGCAGCAGTATTCTTATTGCGCTGCGCAACTATCCGGGCGCTCCGGGCCGTATTCTCCGATAACAAAGAAGTGCAAAGCACCGCGCAAACTGGTCTCCTCCTTTTGCCACTCCTGCCAGGGGTGGGGGAGTGGTAATAGTGATGGAATAACCCTGTTGGAATTCTGTTTCTTTTTGCGCAATTTGCATTAGAAAAAAACGAGCTGTACAGCGTGATTTTGCGAGCGTTGATTGGCTACCGGTATTGCCCCGAAAATCCCGCTTGTGGATGGATAAAAAGCCCTTGATTTTTTTGTCATTTGGCTGGCATATCACAACCCAAATCAGGGGCCATGCGGAGAATCCCGAATTATTGAGGTAATATTGAGAATTGTTTTCCCTGCCATCAACTCCCAAGACAATAAGAATTTAGCCCCTCCTGATTCCATTGAACTGTCTGAAAGTCTTTCAACTGGTTTTAATAAAATAATACACCTCCCGTTGGTTTCCAAGGGCGCGTTGAAGCGTGGTTGAAATTTTACCTAAAACTCTGTAAACACTACTTGTTCGATGAGAGCACTATTACCACTCGCGCCTCTATTGCTTTTGAGCTTAATCCAGCCTATCCATGCCCAATGCCCACCAACGGGGTTCCCTGACCCGGGCAACACCTGCCCGGAAGCGCCCATACTTTGCGAAAACCTCGACGGCTATTGCGCCACTATGAACAATAACAACGTGGTGCAGAATTTTCCGGGATGCCCTAATAATGTGCTAAACAACGATGAGTGGTTTGCATTTTATGCAGGTACCACGAGCATCACCATTCAGGTGGTGCCCTCCAACTGCAACTCGGGGCCATTCATGGGGTTGCAAGGCGGCATCTACGGCCAGTGCATCAGCCAAATCATGGATGTGCAATGCCAATGCACCCAAAATCCCTTCAACCTTACCTCCAACAATTTTGTGGTGGGCGAGATATATTGGATGGTGCTCGACGGCTGCGCCGGCAACGTTTGCGATTTTGCGATAAACGTGACTTCAGGCTCCACGGTGGGTGCGGCACCATCAGCGCCAGGTGCTATCCGTGGCCCTATTGTGGTTTGCGACGGGGAGGACAATGATTACTCCATCGTTCCTCCCAATGCTGCTACCATATACAATTGGACGCTGACCCCACCGCTCGGAACCATCTCAGGCAACGACGATGACATATCCATAGATTGGACGTCTTCTGGCACCACGCAGCTTTGTGTGCAAGTGGCAAACGAGTGTTATTCCAACCCCGCAACCTCCTGCATCACCATCACCGTTGACCCCGAGCCAACGGCCACGCTGTCGGGCAGCGGGGTGTTGTGTGCAAATAACCCCGGTTCAGTGGATTTGACAGTTAATTTTACCGGCACACCACCCTGGACTTTCGAATACTCGATCAACGGCAACACTCAGCCACCCATCACCACCTCTCAGAATCCATACACCTTGCAAATCTCACAACCAGGGAATATATCGCTGGAATCGGTCACCTCCGGGCCGGGCGAATGCGAGGGCAATGTTTCCGGCAGGGTGACCATCCTTCTAATAACCATCACCTCCACCGTGACCACCACGGCTGCCATTTGCGGCCAAAGCAACGGGGCGGTGGATATGTCGGTTCAGCCGGTAAACGGAACTTATACCTACATCTGGTCGAATGGAGCTACAACGCAAGATTTGAACAACGTTTTGCCCGGCACATATACCGTCACTATAACCAACGCAAACAACTGCACCGCCACGGCATCGGCCACCGTAGCCAATACGGTTAACAACCCGAACATCACCTCTGTCACCACTCCGTCCACTTGTGAGCAGAGCAATGGGGACATCAACATCACCGTTACGGGGGCCACTTCGCCCTATACCTACATCTGGTCGAATGGCGCTACGACCGAAGACTTGAACGACATTCTGGCCGGTAGCTACACGGTTACCGTGACTGGCGCTAATGGGTGCAGTTCCACCGCCACCATCAGTCTGACGAACGACAACCCGCCCATTTCCATCAGCGGCAGCATCACGGCCAACACGACTTGCAACGGTGGCAACGGAAGCATCACCATTACCGTCACCCCCGCCAATTCCCCTACCGGCAGCTACACTTACACCTGGTCGAACAGCGGCACAGGCACCACGATTACCAACCTGACGCCCGGCTCATATACCGTGACCGTAAGCGCCGGCGGGCCTTGTACACAGACGGCTACTTTCACCGTGCCAGACCAACCCAACACGCCAAACATCTCTTCTACGACCACACCTTCTGTTTGCGCTTTGAGCAATGGCGATATAAATATTACGGTCACAGGTGGCGTTTCACCTTACACCTACAACTGGTCGAACGGGGCCACCACCGAGGATCTGAACGATGTGATGTCTGGTTCTTATACGGTGACGGTGACCGGCGCCAACGGCTGTACGAGCACCGCCACCATCAACTTGACAAACAGCAACCCACCCCTCACCATTACCCCAAACATTACGGCTAACACCACGTGCATTGGAGGGAATGGCAGCATCAGCATCACAGTTACGCCGAACCCGCCGCCAACGGGTAGCTATACCTACACCTGGTCGAACGGCAACACCGGTACCAACCTCACCAACCTGACTCCCGGCTCATATACAGTGACCGTGGATGGCGGTGGAGCCTGCACACAAACGGGCACGTTCACCGTGCCCGACCAGCCGAATACCCCCAACCTTTCACCAAGTACAACACCCGCCCATTGCGGGCTGAGCGATGGCAGTGCCAGCATCAGTGCATCGGGGGGCGTGTCGCCGTACACCTACAACTGGTCCACCGGAGGCACGGGCACTACCATCAGCAACGTGCCAGGCGGTACCTATTCCGTTACTGTGACCGGCGCCAATGGCTGCACCTCCACCACCAACATCACCGTGGCGGACAACCCCGTCACTTTTACCATCACGCCCACCATCATGGCGAACACCTCGTGCAATAGCAACAATGGCAGCATCAGCATCTTCGTTGCACCGGCGAACCCGCCGACAGGGGGCTACACCTACATCTGGTCGAATGGAAATACCGGCACCAACCTCACCAACTTAGCCCCCGGTTCTTACACAGTGACGGTGAGTGCTGGCGGCAACTGTACCCAAACCGCCACCTACAACGTGCCGAACCAACCAAATAGCCCGGCCCTCACCCCCATTATCACCCCGGCGTTGTGCGGCCTGAGCAATGGAGCGGCCAGCATTTCGACAAATGGAGGAATGCAGCCTTTCACGTACCTCTGGTCGAATGGCAACACCACCAGCAGCATCAGTAACGTGCCTGCGGGCAGCTATTCTGTGACCGTCACCGGGAGCAATGGCTGCACCGGCACGGCCTCCGTGACCATACCAGACAACCCCGTCACTTTTACCATCGCCAATACCATCACGCCGAACACCGCTTGCAACGGCAGCAATGGCGCCATCAGCATCACGGTGACGCCGCCGAACCCGCCCACGGGCAGCTACACCTATATCTGGTCGAATGGGAACACCAGTACCAACCTGTCCAACTTAGCGCCAGGCTCTTACACCGTGACGGTGAGCGCCGGTGGCAACTGTACGCAAACGGCGACTTTGAACGTGCCTAATAATGCCGCACCTCCAAGCCTCAGTTCTTCGGTGGTGCCTGCCTATTGTGGGTTGCCAACTGGCAGCGCCAATATTACCTTATCGGGAGGGCTGCCGCCATTTACCTATTTGTGGTCGAACGGGATGACAACAGAAGATTTGAACAACATGGTGAGCGGCACCTATACCGTTACCGTCACTGGGCAGGTGGGCTGTACCGCCGTTACAACGGTGAATATCCCAAACAACACCATTTCCTTCACTGTTTTGGGAAGCACTTCGGGCAATAACTCTTGCATCACGCCCAACGGGCAGGTCACGCTCAATATGCAGCCTCCCGTTCCTCCGCAGGGGCCAGGCTACAGCTACCTCTGGTCCAATGGCGCGACCACATCGTACCAGTTGAATGTACCGGCTGGCACCTATACCGTCACGGTGAGTGCGGGCGGCACCTGCACACAGGTTGCGAGTTTCACGGTTTACGACCTGGCATTCCCGCCACAGGTGGCCACTGCTACCACCCCCGCAACCTGCGGGTCCAGCAACGGGGTAGCTAATATTACCGTCACTGGGGGCGTCGCACCATACAGTTATTTTTGGTCAAACGGTGCCACTTCCGAAGACCTCGTCAATGTTGCCGCAGGCAACTATACCGTGACCGTGACCGGCGGAAACGGATGTTCCGCTACGGCTTCCCTGACGGTGGCCAACAATAATGTAGCTATCAACATCACGGGCACACCGGCAGCCAATACCTCCTGCGCTGCCAGCAATGGGAGCGTGAATATCAGCGTCGCTCCGGCGGGCAATTACACGTACATCTGGTCGAACGGAGCCACCTCCGAGGACCTCAGCAACATTGCCGCAGGCACCTATACCGTGACCGTGACAACCGGTTTGACCTGTTCTTCAACGGCCAGCTTTATAGTGGTGAACAACACCTCCAACCCGCAGATTTCACCGGCCGTCTCGGCGGCCCTTTGCGGCGAAAACAATGGAGCCATTGACCTGACCGTCAGCGGGGCTACCGCACCTTATACTTTCCTTTGGTCGAATGGCGCCACCACGGAAGACCTCAACAACCTCGCCGCCGGCAATTACGGCGTGACGGTGACCGCTGCCAACGGCTGTACTTCCACCGCTTCTATCAACGTGCAGAACAACAGCTCCAATTTTACTTTTGAGGCGATAGCCTCACCCCTTTCTTCCTGCGTTTTTAACAATGGAGCCGTTGACCTCACCATTACGCCTGCCGGCAATTACGAAATTCTTTGGTCGAATGGCGCCACCACGGAAGACCTCAACAGCCTCGTAGCAGGTACCTATTCGGTCACCATCACCGACCCAAACGCTGGCGGCTGCACCGCCGGGGCCAGCTACGTCGTGGCCGATGAAACGAGTTTCCCTGCTACCTCGCAGACCGTCGCCGAAGCGATGTGCGGCCTGGCCAACGGCAACATAGATTTGACGGTGAGCGGCGGAGCCACTCCCTACACCTACCTCTGGTCGAACGGCGAAACCACACAGGATTTGAACAACATCTTTTCTGGAATATACGATGTGACGGTGACGGGAGCCAATGGCTGCACCGCCACCTCCTCCGCCAACGTGCCGGAAAACAGCATCAACCTCGCCATCAACGGTACCACCACGGCCAACACCTCCTGCGACGTGAACACCGGCGGCGTGGATATCACCGTGACGCCCGCCGGAACTTATACCTATTCGTGGTCGAATGGCGAAATAACGGAAGACCTGAGCACCATCCCCGGTGGCAGCTACTCGGTGACCGTAAGCGCCGGGGGAACCTGCACGGCGGAGGCCACTTTCACCGTTGCCACCACCACCGTTGACCCTGCCATTTCGCAAACAATTGACGCTGCCATTTGCGGCCTGAGCAATGGAAATATAGACCTGACGGTCAACAACGGGGTGGCACCTTACTCTTACATCTGGTCGAATGGCGAAACCACCGAAGACCTCAATGATATTCTGGCGGGTAACTACCAGGCGACCATCACCGGTGCCAATGGTTGCGAAGCAACAGCCAACCTCACCGTGCCGGGCAACAACACCAATTTTAGCATCAGCGGTGCGCCCGTGGCGAATACGCTTTGCACCGGCAGCAACGGTGCCATCGGCATCAGCATTTCCATCCCGCCCACGCTGGGGTACAGCTACCTTTGGTCCAACGGTGCTACCACCGAAGACCTGAGCGGACTTCTGGCGGGCACTTATACGGTCACTGTGACCGAGGGGAATACCTGCACGGCGGAGAGTTCATTTACCGTGCTCAATGATACCAATGCGCCGGAAGTTACGCCCGCCGTTTCTTCCGCCAACTGCGGCACCAACAGCGGCGGCATTGATTTGACCATCACCGGAGGAGCAACACCTTACAGCATTCTGTGGTCAAGTGGTGAAACGACGGAAGACCTGACGGGCATCCCTCCCGGCAATTATTCCGTCAACGTGACTGGCGGAGACGGGTGCAGCACTATGCAGAATTTCACCGTCGGTGACAATACCGTGAGCTTTTTGGTGGATGGCTCCGTCAGCGCCAACACGGCCTGCGACGTAAGCAATGGCAGCATCGGAATTTCCATTTCGCCCAGCTTGGCTGGCACCACCATCCTTTGGTCGAACGGCGGCACCACCCCCGCCATCAGCGGGCTATCCGGCGGCGATTACACGGTGACGGTGACCAACGGCGTGACCTGTACGGCGGAAGCAACTTTTACCGTCCCCGATAATTCTGCGGCACCAACCCTCGCTGGTTCCGTCACCGGTATTCTTTGTTTTGGAGAAAATACCGGCGCCATAGACCTGACGGTAAATGGCGGAACGGCACCTTTAAACATTTCCTGGACGCCGGCCATCCCCGGCAATCCGCAAAACCTGACGAACCTGGCGGCGGGCGATTATAGCGTTGCCGTCACGGATGCGGCTGGGTGTACGGCGGCGGCTGATTTCACCATCAGCCAACCAGCGAGTGCGGTGCAGGTGGCCTGTTCGGAGGTCAGCGCCGTTTCGATGCCAGGGGCGGGTGATGGTTCCGGCAGCGTGACCATCGGCGGCGGCACGGCGCCTTACACCGTGACCTGGTCGCCGGGCGGCAGCCAGAGCAATGTGGCGGTGGGCGTTTTTAGCATAAATAACCTGAATGAAGGGCTGTACGATGTGTCGGTCGCGGATGCCAACGGTTGCGAGGTTCCTTGTGGTTTTGAAATAACGGCCATCACTTGCCTCACGGCACTTGGCACGATGGATGCCGCACAACAGTCACTCTGCGGTGGCGGCTGCATCACCGCCAATTACGACGCCGTTGGCCAGTATCTCGAACCGGACGATACGCTGCAATTCATTCTGCACACAGGCAGTGGCAATGTCATCGTGAACCCCATCGCCATCAGCTATGAGCCTACGTTCTGTTTCGACCCAAACCTGATGAATTATGGCACCACTTATTACGTTTCTGCCGTAGCCGGCAACGACGACGGCAACGGCAACGTGGACCTGAGCGACAACTGTACGGTAGTTTCCATCGGGGCGCCCATCGTTTTCAACGGCCAACCCATCGCCAGCATCGTTGCGCCTGCGCCTATTGATTGCCAAAACTTGCAGGTTCTCTTGGACGGCAGTTCGTCCATCCCCGGCTCGGCTTTCTATTGGTTTTCAACCAACGGTTTTATCATTGGCAACACCGGCTTTCCATCGGTGACGGCGGGAGCGGGTGGCGATTATTCCCTCATCGTGACATCCAGCGGTTGCAGCGATACCGCCAGCGTGAATGTCAGCGATAATACCAACATCATCTATGCATTCATCCAAGCCGACCCGGCGGACATTCTGGACTGCACCATTCAGTCGGTCATCCTCACGGGCAGCGCCACCGGCACCAACAACCCCACGTATATTTGGGTAAACAGCGACGTCATCGTTTCCACGGCAAACCCGCTCGTGGTGGACTGGAGCGGCATCTTCGACCTCATCGTGCTCGACACGGTTACCTTCTGCGCCGATACGGCCACTATCGAAATCATTGACGGGGAAATCTACCCGCCGCTGTTCCTCAACCCGCCACCTGCATTGAACTGCGCCGTAACTTCTGTCATGCTCACCGGCGGTTCTCCAGCACCAAATGTTGACCTCACCTGGGCGACGATAAACGGCGCCGACACAACCATCATCGGCACCGGGGCCAGCGTGGAGGTCAGTGCGCCGGGCACCTATTACCTCATCGGCACTGACCCCGCAAACGCTTGTACCAATATTTTGTCAGAAAATGTAAACGCCGATTTGGCAGCGCCTGTGGCGAATGCCGGGCAGCCATTTACCTTGGATTGTTTTGATGAATTGAACTATTTAGACGGCACCGCCTCGGTGGGCATCGGGCCGGTGACGTTCTTGTGGCAAACCGGCGACGGCGTCCTCGTTTCCGGCATCAACACGCCCGCACCGGCTATCTCCGCTCCAGGCACCTATCAGCTCACGGTGACTAACACCGGCAACGGCTGCACGGACAACGATGCGGTGACCGTCCTTGCTTCTACGCCAGTGTCGAATCCGCTGGCCATTCAGCCGCCGTGTTTTGGTGACAAAGGCACCATCCAACTCGGCGATGTATCCGGCGGTACGCCACCTTACGTATTTTCCATAGATGGCGGTGAAACTTTCAGCGCTCAAAGCATTTTCACCCATTTGGAAGCAGGCAACTACAACATCGTCGTACAGGACGCCAACGGCTGCGAATTCGAGGCCACGGAAACGATTGAACAGCCGCAGTTCTTCGACCTTGAGTTAGACACCTATGCCGAACTCGACCTTGGCGACAGCTACCAAATCAACACGCAGGTAAGTGTGCCACTGAGCGAAATTGGCTCCGTTTTATGGACGCCGGGCACGGGTCTCAGTTGCGACACCTGCCTGAGTCCTCTCGCCACGCCGCAAGCGACGACTCTGTACAAAATTACCGCCGTCACCAACGCCGGCTGCGAAAATTCCGGCATCATCCTGCTGCTCGTGAACAAGCAAGTTAGCATCTATGTGCCCAACGCATTCTCCCCCAACGACGACGGCGTCAACGACGTCTTTATGATTTTTGCCGACCCCAAAAAGGTGGTTGATATTAAGTCATTCCTCGTCTTTAGCCGCTGGGGCGAAACGGTCTTCGAATACCACAACTTTCAGCCGAACAATCCGGCCTATGGCTGGGGCGGCAAATTTCGCGACGAGCTGATGAACCCGGCCGTCTTCACCTGGTTCGCCGAAGTGGAATTCGTGGACGGCAGGACGGAGTTGTTCGAGGGCGATGTGACGCTGATGCGGTGATGGGGGGCAGTGCGTCAGGCTTCAATAAACCTGGGGCAACCGGGATTTATAGGGGCGTAAGAATTCAGAATAGCGATAGGATGGCTCAAAGCAATCCTATCGCTAATTTTTTTTCCCCACCTTTGCGACTGGCAAGCAACCTACTCATTTAAGAACTATGTCCAACACAGACGGCCAAAACAAGAAGCCATTTTCCTTCCGTCAGAAGCTGCTATTCACACTCATTACGTTACTGCTGCTGCTGACGGTGGTTTTTATTTTTGGAGAAATACTCGTCCGGATTTTGGTGCCGGCGAAGGTGACGCCACCGCTTCCACCCCCTTATAACACGGCGCAAAAAGACGGCTATCTGGGCTGGTGTATGACGCCGGGATATGCATTCGATGGGAAAATGAAAGACCAGGGCGGGCAGGACTACGATGTTTCGATTCGCTACGACGCCAATGGGTTCAAAGCCTTCGGCGATACACTCTCCGAAAGGCCGAAGGTGCTTTTCATCGGTGACAGCTATACGGCCAGCATCGAGGTGTCGAACGGTAAATCGTTTTTCAACCAGTTAAAGGATAGCCTCGGATGCGAGGTTTTTGCTTATGGCCATGCGGGCTATGGCACGTTGCAGGAGTACATGGTTTTCGATAAATGGGTGGACCACATCAAGCCCGATGTGGTGGTTTGGGAGGTTTGTTCCAACGATTTTATAGACAATTATGCGCCTTTGGAAATCGCCTGCGGCTACAAAGTGGGCGAGCGCCGCCCTTACCTGAAACCCGATGGCTCCATCGGTTACGGCCTTGCAGTGTCCACTTTTCAGCATTTGCGAAAAACATCCCGCTTTTTGGACTGGCTGTCCGAGCGCTCCGAAAACCTGTTCCTCGCCTTCTCCGGCCAGGAAAAGCGCGTCGGAGAGTATTGGATTTCTACCAAAAAACGGCAGTACCGGCCCTTTGACCAGGCAGTCGGAGTCACAGAAAAAATCGTGGCAAAAATAAAAAACAGATTGCCTGTAGGTACCCAACTGCTCGCCTTCTCTGCCGATACTTACCAGCCGCAATTATCCGAGTTTCAGCGAATTTTTGAAGGAAACGGTTTTGCTTTTACCGCCGCCCCGGCCAGCTTTGTGGAGCGCATGGCCATCGAGGGAAAAGTCGTGACCAAAGCCCGTGACGGCTACCACTGGAACGAAAAGGGGCACGAGTTGATAGCGACGGGATTGCAACCCCTGCTCTCCGAAATCCTGCAATCGGCAAAGTGATGACAAAGGTCTTTTCAACAACGGCAAAGTCCCGAAGAACATGAAGTTTTTTCTTTGCGCTCTTCGCGCCTTGGCGTTGGTAAATTTCAAAAAAAAAAGGGATGCCGTTAATCCACGAAGAATTCGGAGATTCTGCTTTTCAACCACAAAGCCGCGAAGAGCGCAAAGGGTGTCTTTGCGCTCTTCGCGCCTTGGCGGTTGGTAAATTTTTAAAAAAATAGGATGCCGTTAATCCACGAAGAACCTGGAAATTCTGCTTTTCAACCACAAAGCCGCGAAGAGCGCAAAGGGTGTCTTTGCGCTCTTCGCGCCTTGGTAGTTGGTA
>SCUG01000181.1 GCA_004297645.1 Saprospiraceae bacterium
TGTTTCTGTGCCTCTGTGTTGAAGAATTTGGTCACAATTTTTTAGCGATGACTTATGAGACAGCCTCAAAACACACATCTTATTTTGCGCACGTTACTAAATCTCAATGAAAAATTCCTAAGGTCGAACACAATCATAAGATGAACAGGCGCTTTGAAAAAAAACCACCCTCAAGTCAAAACCTTTTCAAGCTTCATTAGAGCTTGTTTGGGATTTAGCTTCCGGAGAAAAAACGCCTCTTTTTTGATGATACTTCGTTGAAAAAATAGTCACTTAGCTAAGGCTATGCTCCCATTTTTCCGCCTTCCCGACATAAAGTCGGGACAGGTTGTCTCATCAAAAAACTGATGCTTTTTCCCTCGAAACCCAAATCCCCAACAAGCTCTTAAACCTAAAATAGGTGCCATTTTGCAAAGATAACACTACCACGCTTTGTTTTCCAGCACCCCCCTATGTGGATACATTCCACATATTAGCTATTTAGTATATTTTAGCCCGAAAAAATTTGGCGAAGAAATTAGTTTTGTCTTACCTTAGCCCATCTCAGAAATAACCACCCTTGCACCTTGAACCAGACAAAATATCATGAACACACAATCGCGGCGCTACCTCTTTATTGATTTTGAAAACCTCCAACAGGTTAAGTTCAAGAAACTTGAAAAAGTCGCTTCAAAAATCTTTGTTTTTGTAGATGCCAGCATCGGGCAGGTGCCCCTTTGGCAGGTTCAGCAAATACAGCGCTTCGGCAAAAATCTGAAATGGGTAGTGGTCGAAAACCTTGGGGCCGGCAACCTCAATTACCACATCGCTTTCGTCATGGGCAAGTTCCACCAAAAACTGGAACTCGATGTGGAGTTCGCCATAATTTCTCACGATTCCGACTTTGACCCACTCGTCAGTTTTATCAACGCATCCCATAGAAAGTGCCAGCGCGTAAAGCGCCAAAAAGAGGACTCATCCTCCGCCGATGAGGAAGACGTTGACATGACCTTGGATGAGGAAGAAAAAGAGGAACACGCCGGCGCCATTCCTGGCCTCCTCGAATCTGATGATGAGGAAATAGGGGTCATGGTAGATGTGGCGGAGGAGTTGATAGCAAAAACAGCAGAAGAAACCGTCAAACGCCTCATCCGTTCCGGCAACCGCCCAGCGGAAGTTTCTTCCCTGAAAGATTACATACATTTGCACAACCAGGAACTTTCCCTCTACGGGCACATTGACCGCATTATTCAACAAATGAAAGCGTCGAACGATATAGAAATACGTAAAGGCGAAGTAATTTATAATTTTTGAAAGAAAACACCCGTATCTATATTACTGCGCCGTTTCATTCATATCGCCCAAACCCCGGCAATTTTTTTTAACTAAAAATCGTGAGTAAAAACTATGCAGGCCGAAGAGATCAATCAAACCATGAAAGAATTGATGGGATCCGTGAAAGGCACTATCGATCACCTTCAATTCGAACTCTCAAAAGTGAGAACGGGCAAAGCTTCGCCAACTATGCTGGCCGACATCCTCATTGACTATTACGGCTCCATGACACCGCTCAACCAAGTGGCTAACATCTCCACCTCTGATGCCCGCACATTGAGCATACAACCCTGGGAAAAATCCATGCTTGGCGCCATCGAACGGGCCATATTCGAGGCCAACCTCGGGGTCACACCCATGAACGACGGAGAACAGGTGCGGCTCAACATACCGCCCCTCACCGAAGAACGCCGCCGGGAGTTGGTGAAACAAGCCAAAAGCTACGGCGAAGATGCCAAAATAAGCCTTCGCAGTGCCCGCCATAAGGTTTTGGACGCCATAAAAAAATCCGTAAAAAACGGGTATTCCGAAGACGCCGGTAAAGACAGAGAAAAAGAAGTGCAGGATACAATCAATGAATACAGCAAGAAAATAGACCACCTCGTGGAAGCGAAAGAAAAAGACGTGATGACCGTATAGGGAAACTGGTTATTCTCCAAAAACAAAAGCCTTTTGGGTCCCACCCAAAAGGCTTTTTTTTTCCAGAAATTCCTATCTTGTTGCCTATAACTTTTCAATACCTAAACACATGAAAAATCAGCTTACTCTATCACTCATTGCCTTTCTGTTTTATGCTTGCCAATCCTCGCCCGGAGCAGAACAGACAACATCGGAAGACGACACACTACAAACAACCACTTCCATCCAAAATGCTCTCACACCAGAGGAACAAACCGCCGGCTGGCAACTCCTCTTCGACGGCACCTCTGCCGAACAGTGGCGCGGCTACGGCCAGGAAGACATGCCATCCCTCGGTTGGGGCGTGAAAGACGGCGCACTCGTCATTGATAAAACGCCCAACCCCAAACCAGCCGGATTCGGCGGTGATATCATCACCAAAGAAAAATTCGGCAACTTCGAATTAATGGTGGATTTTATGATTTCCGACACCGCCAACAGCGGTATCTTCTATTTCGTCATGGAAGAACGAGACTCCCCGATGTGGCACAATGCACCCGAATACCAAATCCTCGACAACGCCACTTACGCCAAAATGGGCGGGGATTTCGACCTCAACACCCACCGCACCGGCGACAATTACGACATGCAGTCAGCAGCCAAAGATTTCATGAAACCCGTGGGCGAGTGGAACACCGCCCGTATTATCCAAAAGAACGGCCACGTGGAGCATTGGCTCAACGGCAACAAGTGCATCGAGTACCAGGTAGGTTCGCCCGAGTGGGAAGCCTTGGTCAAAAAATCCAAATTCAAGGATTACCCGAAATACGGCCGCACCACTCCCGGCTACATCGGCCTGCAAGACCACGACTACGAGGTGCGGTTCCGCAATATCAAAATACGCAGCCTTTAATAATGATGAATGATAAATGATGAGCGATGAACGAGCTGCCGTTCGTGATTCAACATTTGTCATTCATCAATCATCAATAGATAGATGAAACGCAAAATACGCATGGGAATGGTGGGCGGAGGCCGAGGTGCCTTCATCGGCGGCGTACACCGCATGGCGGCAGCCTTAGATGGAGAAATCGAACTCGTTTGCGGTGCCTTCAGTTCCGACCCGGAAAAGTCGCGCCTGTCGGGAGAAGACCTGTACCTGCCACCCGGTAAGGTGTACGGCAGCTACAAAGAAATGATAGAGGAAGAAAGCAAATTGCCGGAAGGCGAACGCATGGATTTCGTCTCCATCGTCACGCCCAACCACATTCATTACGGCCCGGCGCGCATGGCGCTCGAAAACGGCTTCCATGTGGTGTGCGACAAGCCCCTTTGTTTCAACATGAAAGAGGCCCTCTTTCTCGAAAATTTGGTGGAAAGAACGAAC
>SCUG01000182.1 GCA_004297645.1 Saprospiraceae bacterium
AATACCGGCGACCCGCTTTTGGCCAAGCGGGGCTGAAAGAAGAAGTTTCTCCAGGTTATCAGCAAATACGCGGATGGCTTCATCCTCGGCCTTTTCTTTTGAGGTTTTCCGGAATTCCGTTTCGATTCCCGGCGCCAGCAGCCGTTGATAGGCGTCGTGAAGGGCCGTCTTAACCTGAAAGCTTGATTGGCCGTTGCCCTTCAGAAATTGCTGCTCCAATTTGTTCAGAACCTCTTCTTCATCCGGTGCGATGGAAAGGCGCAGAAATCCTTCGTCTTCGCCGCGGCGCATGGCCAGTAAGCGGTGAGAGGGGCACCTTTTCAGAGGCTCTGAAAAGTCGAAATAGTCGCGATATTTTGCGGCTTCCTCCTCTTTGCCGCGAGCTACTTTCGAGGTTATAGAGGCACCTTTATTAAAAGCAAAGCGTACCTTCTGCCGGGCATGTTCGTCCTCACTTACCCATTCTGCGATGATGTCGCGTGCGCCTTGCAGTGCATCATCTACTGAAGGCACATCCGGTGAAATGTATTGCCTGGCCAACCACTCCACTTTGTTGTTTTGCTGCGCAAAAAGAGTGGATGCCAAAGGTTCGAGTCCTCTTTCCCGCGCAACTGAAGCGCGGGTTTTTCGCTTGGGCCGGTATGGCAGGTAGATATCTTCGAGTTCGGTGCCATTCCCGCAGCTTTCGATTCGCCGGCGCAATACATCCGTAAGTTGGCCCTGTTCCGCAATGGTGCTTAGTATTGTTTCGCGTCGTCGTTCCAGTTCCTCCAACATTTTCAACGATAGCTGTATGTCATAGATTTGGATTTCGTCGAGAGAACCAGTCATCTCTTTGCGGTACCTGGCAATAAACGGAATGGTAGCGCCGCCTTTGAGCAGCATGATAGCGCTTTCCACCTTGCGGGGCGAAAGGTTCAAACTGCCCGCAATGCGTTCAGAAAATGACATGCAATGTTGGCCTGATAAAAATTAGACAAGTCACAATGCGGCAGGAATTGAAGCTTGGCCAATTGTGACTTGTCTAATTTTTGTACTTACAGATATTTGTTTACATCAATGAGCTTGAGGCCAAATGCATCGGCTACGCCGCGATAAACTACCTGGCCTTTGATGATATTCAAGCCCATTTTTAAGGCATTGTTATCGCGACAGGCATGCTGCCAGCCCTTGTCTGCCAACTGGATCGCATAGGGCAGGGTAGCATTAGTCAGCGCGATGGTAGATGTGTAAGGCACGGCGCCTGGCATATTGGCCACGCTGTAATGTAGCGTACCATCTACTTTGTATGTGGGATTCTCATGGGTGGTGGGCTTTGTCGTTTCAAAGCATCCGCCCTGGTCCACGGCGACGTCCACCAGAACGGTGCCAGTGCCCATTTCTTTGAGCATGTCGCGGGTGATGAGGTGGGGAGTTTTGGCTCCCGGAATTAGCACCGCTCCGATGATGAGGTCATGCTCTTTAATGAGCTGACGGATATTCAATTCGGTCGAAAACATCGTGGTGACGTTGGCGGGCATTACGTCGGCAAGGTATCGCAGGCGGTCGAGGTTAATATCGAGAATGGTGACTGTAGCACCTAGCCCTGCAGCCATTTTTGCAGCTTGGGTACCAACGATACCCCCTCCCAGTACCAGAACCTTGGCTGGGCGAACACCCGGTACTCCGCCCAGCAAAATACCTCTGCCGCCCATGGGGCGCTCCAAGTATTTGGCTCCTTCCTGCACGGCCATGCGGCCCGCAACTTCCGACATGGGGATAAGCAGTGGGAGACTACGATCGGGCAACTCCACGGTTTCGTATGCCAGGCAAATCGAGCCACTTTTGATCATGGCGTCTGTCAACGGCCGATACGATGCAAAGTGAAAATAGGTGAACACCAACTGCCCTTTTTGGATGTGCTTATACTCTTTCTCGATGGGCTCTTTGACCTTCATAATCATTTCTCCCTTTGTGTAACAATCTTCCATTGCCGGAAGAATTTTGGCCCCGGCTTCTTCGTATCTGTTGTCTTCGAAGCCACTGTTTACGCCAGCGCTTTTTTGAACGTAAACTTCGTGGCCCCTTTTGCTCAATTCCAGTGCACCAGCAGGTGTCAGCGCTACCCGGTTTTCATCTGATTTGATTTCTTTTGGTACGGCTATTACCATGGTTGTTTTGTTTTAAATGTATGAGTTAAGTAAAATGTGGGCAAAGATAATTGGCTGGTACCAGATGGATGGTGAACGCTCACATATTTTTGAAAACTATAAACATCGAGAAGTGCAATCAGCTTGGCAAAAGCATAAAAAAAGCCCGGGATGCACCCGGGCTCAAAAAAACGAATCTTACAATTCTTTAACCAAAACTTACACGCTTTAAAATTTTACAACATTTGTGCCAAAAATTAAAATAAGTC
>SCUG01000183.1 GCA_004297645.1 Saprospiraceae bacterium
CGCTGATTCTTATGATTTTTTATGAAATAAAAAATCAGGAACAGCGTGAAATCATAAAGAACCAGCGTCTTTCAGCGTCAAAAAAAACCGTTTGGAATTTTTCTCTTAACACCCCTAATAGCAAATTATGAATAAATCCGGCTTCTTTCAAAGATACAAAGACAGCCAGAAAACTAAGTACAGCACCATATTATAGCCAATGTAAGTGCGCCGGTCAATGTACTGGAAGGGGGCTATTTCCAAGGCCTTCCACACATAGCTCACGACGATGAGGCGCTCCACAAAAAAGGCGGCAACGGCAGCAAAGGCCACGCCTTCCAGCCCCCAGAGGCTTCCCCACCACCAACTCAGCATGGTCAGCAGTACCAACTCAAAGGTGGCGCTCAGGGTGAGAAAATAGTTTTTCCCCTGGCTCATCACTATCACATTTGGCAACAAAATCCGGCTGGAAATCAGCAGGGTGAAAATGTTGTAAACCCGCGCCGACTCCTCAAACCCGTCGCTGAATACCACGGGAAAGAGAAACGGGCTTGCCAGCATGGACAGCATACTCAACGGAAACAGCCAATGCGACAGTTTTCGGGAGGAGGCTTTGATGCGTTGCAATCCTAACGTCAGGTTTTCCGCCGTCTCCGGGATGAGGGAAGTGCCCAAAGCCCCCACCATCAACACTGCCAGCGGGAACTCTCGTGCGCCATACCGGAATATGGCAAACGCCTTTTCATCGTCAAACAAGTTGGTTACCACGAGGCCGCTGGCGTAGTCCGCCCCTTTTCCGATGAGCGACAACAAAACCAATGGCACCGCAAGGACAGCATATTTTTTTACAAAACTCCGGTCGACCTGCCACTCGGTGTAGCGGTACAAAACCACCAGTGCCCAACAGTATTTGAACACGGCCACGGCTACCAGGCCGGCCATCGCCGCCCGCAGGTTATAACCGAGATAAATAGGCACGACAACAGCCGCCAGTTGAAGCCCGAAGCCAAAAATGGCAAACCAGACAATCAGTGCATATTTTTTTATCAGGAGGTAATAGATGTGAACAAGAAACGCCGGGCAATTGAAAATCACATAAAGGGCGAGCAAGTCAAGGTTGGGCACCGCAGTAAAGTTGGTGAGCTGGTCAACCACGAAATGCCGGGACAGAAAGAGCGCTACACCCGCTGCCAGCCCGGCGGCCGAAAACAGTAAAAACACGCTGAACAAGGCCGTGGGCCTGGCGGAGCCTTCGAGTTTGGGAAACTGTTGGAGCAGGGCATTTTGGCCCCCTGACACCCAAAAAAAACTGAACAGGCTGCCAATGAACATCCATGCCTCGTACACCGAAATCTGCTCCAGGGGCAAGCCGCTTTTGGCTAAGTATATCCCAATCAGCACCGCAGTACCGAACTGAAGCACCTGAAAAATTTGCAGAGAATTGATGTTGTTTATACGCATGCCGGGGTGCCTGCCCCCAATGGTTTTACCGCTGATACATCCTCCTTGCTTCTCCAATTCAAAGCTCCTCTTCGCGCTCGTGAAATAGGACGCCGTACGATTTTAGCTCCTCCAGCACCGGCTCGTACACCTCCTTCTGAACGGGGATGTGTACCCCTTTAACTTTCATTTTCCCCTGCATGACGAGTTTGGTAAAAATGCCCAACGGCAGCCCCACTAACCGCGCCATGGCAGTATCGGAGGCATCTTTGCCTTCGAGCACCAAGGTAGAAAACCGCCGCATTTTTTTGCCCGCCAGCTCATAGTCGAACTCGTGCTGCATGATGATGAGGTCGCGGTCTTTGGGTTTGAGTTTCCATTTTTCCAATAGCAAGTTTTCAAGGATGAATGCCGGCGTAGCTTTTGAGAGGCCAATTTTCTTTTTGCTAAAAAGGCCCAACCAGTCCAATTTTTTCATCACCGGCGAAAACTCCCGCTCCTCCACAAGCCCGGCGATGCGCTCCTTGACCGAAGCTCCGGGGCTGCCCTCTTTTGCCAGATAGGCTTCCATGAGTTCGTGATAGGTGATTTTATCGGAATCCATGATGGGATAAGTGGCATCGGTCAGGCCGATTTTCACCAAAGCATTCCACGCATCACAAAAACCGCGGTAGCGAATGGTGCCGCGATAAATGTCCGGAATGTCAGCCAGCCCGTAAGCCTCGCGGTAGAGCAGCGCTTCGCGGTTGGCGTAAACCTCGAAAGGCTCATCGAATCCCGGCACCTCAATGATGCGGTATTCTTTGAACAGGCGGTGGTAGGGGATGTATTTAAACTTGCCGTTTTCGAGATATTGAGCCGTGCCTTGCCCCGCCAACACTACGTTGCGGGGATTCCAGGTAAATTTGTAGCGCCAAGGATTATCGCCCACGCAATCAAGCGCTACCAGCCCGCCGGCATTGGAGCGGAAGGCGGTGATTTTGCCGCCTTTGCCTTTTATTTCGTGGATGGTTTTCATGGCCGACATGTGGTCAATGCCAGGGTCAAGCCCCAGCTCTCCCATGAAAATTAGTTCGTTGTTGCGAAATTCATTCACCACCTTGAAAAGGTCCTTCGAAACATAAGAAGCTGTGATGAAGTGCTTTTTTAAGTCAATGCAGTCATAGACCACCTCCAAATGCAAATGCGCCGGCAATAGCGACACCACTAAGTCGGCGCGGGAAATTAGCTGCCGCCGGTCGTTCACTTTCATTACATCGAGCCAGACTCCCTGGCCGTTTGGATGGTTTCCAACTTTTCGGGCAGCGAGTTGCGGGTCGGCATCGGCTACAATGACGCGCCAATTGTTTTCTTCAGCACGTGCGAGGACATACGTGATAAGTGCAGTGCTGGACCTCCCGGCCCCAAGTATTAGGATGTTGTTCATTTTTTTCGGAACTATGAGCCTTCGTACAGCAGGAATTGGGGATATTCTTGAAATTATTTCGTTCCCGCAACGTGCCGTTCAGAAGAGATAATTAGCGGCCGCAAGTTAAAGATTCGCAGTATCCCCTCAAAAATCAATAGTGGTTATTCGAGCGGCAGGGTTTTGAACCCCGCAGTTCGGTTCGAAAACGCGGGGTTCAAAACCCTGCCGCTTGAATGGAACCATGAATTTTTGAACGGCTACGATTCGCACTGTATCTGGTAGATTGAAAATCGAAACGATTTTTGCAAAACAAATAAGCTCAAACACAACCACCATGAGAAAGCAACTTTTTAAATGCCCGGTCACAGTCTTTGATTTGCCAGATGAGTTGGCTCCCGGCGACCAGGCATTGCTGGCACTCGCCCGGCAAACCAGAGAAGATGCCTACGCCCCTTATTCCGGGTTTAAAGTCGGGGCAGCCGCCCTGATGGAAAACGGCGAAATGCTGTCGGGCACCAATTACGAAAACGCCTCCTACCCCCTTACTATTTGCGCCGAACAGGCCGTGTTAGCGGCCGCTTCCAGCCGGTTTCCCGGCATGGCTGTGCGTGCCCTCGCCATCTCCGTAAAAAATTTGAAACAGGTAATCGCTCATCCCGCCGCCCCTTGCGGTGCCTGCCGGCAGGTAATTTATGAAACCGAACGAAAAAACGATGCCGGCATCCGCGTGATTTTGCAGGGCGAAACGGGTCCCGTTTATATCATCGAGCGTGGCCGGGATTTGCTGCCATTAGCTTTTGATGAGACCTACCTTTGAGGCTTGCTCCATTCTATTTCTTTTAAAAAAAAATAGTCAGATGTTAACTGCCGCCCGCCGCAGGCGGTCGTTGATGGCTAATCCCATTCCGTGTTCTGGCACCCATTCTGCGAGAATCACATCAGCGCCGCAAGTGCCGGCTTGCCGCATCACAGAAAACAGATTCTTCGCCGCCACGTCAAGGTTGGCGGTAGGTGAGAGTTGAAAACGAAAGGCAGCCGGCACATTAACCAGATTGCCGCCAAATTCGAGCAGGCATATTTTTTTCCCTGAAAAAGCCGCACGCATTTTCGCCACATCCCCCACGTGCAACGGGGTGGCCGTGGCGTAATGGCTTTTCAATTGCCCCGGCGCTACAGGGTGGTTTTCCACGCCGGTCTTTACGATGGCCTTGCGGCCAATGATGCGCTCTATTTCTTCCACCGCTACCCCGCCCTTTCGCCAGATGATGAGCTGCCCGTCTTCGAAATCAATGATGGTGCTTTCCACACCCACGGTGCAGGTTCCGCCGTCGAGGATGTACGGGATTTTTCCGTGCAACCCTTCGTAAACGTGCTGTGCCGTGGTGGGACTCACATAGCCGGACGGGTTGGCGCTGGGTGCTGCCAGCGGGAAATCGAGCGAAAGCAAAAGTTGCCGGGTAAGCGGGTGCGCCGGTATCCGAATGGCCACCTTCGGGCTGCCCGCTGTGACGAGGCCGGGCACTACGTCAGCCTTTTTAACCAAAAAAGTCAGGGGGCCAGGGGCAAAATGCCGGGCCAGTTCGTCGAACACATCAGGCACCTCCGCGGCATATTTTGCCACGTCTGACCAACCAGCCAAATGAATGATAAGTGGGTTGAAATGAGGGCGGTTCTTGGCTTTGAATATTTTCAAAACCGCATCGTCATCGAGGGCATTGGCCGCCAGCCCATACACCGTTTCGGTGGGGATGGCCACGGGCCAGCCCTCCTCCAGCAATCGTTTTGCCAGCGAAACATCTGTTCCTGTTGCAGTTTGAAATTGGTCGTATTCCATCCCTTTCAACCAAAAAATATTGGTAAGTAACTGACATTACGCACCTGCCACAGCGGGGCAAAATGTTGGTAGAAAAAAGCCACAAATCGTCCTTTCAGTCCCAGCGGGATTTTGCTCCCTAAACGCAGCCTCAATTCAACCGGAACTTTACCGGCAGAAAATACTGCATGCGAACCGGCTTGCCATTGATGTCGAGGCCTGGCTTGAACCGGGGCAGCATGGACACTAAACGCACCGCTTCCTCCTCGCACCCGCCGCCCAACTGATTAAGCGCCTGTACATCGGAGATGCTGCCATCCTTTTCCACGACGAAAGATACCTTGACGGTGCCCTCTATTCTTTTGCGAAGGGCCACCTTCGGGTATTCAAGCCGCTTGGAAATGAACTCTCCGGTTTTCTGGTCGGTGCATTCCTCTTCCTGTTTTTGATTAGCATTGCTGCAATTTGGATACACCGGCATCCGGGCGGCAGAGCGTACTGGCACATCTGCACGGTTTTCTCTCTGCGGTTTTGTTGTACCTGATGGCTGTGTGGCAGGTCGCGTAGTTTCTTTTTCCGGTACAACCGCCCGCGGGTTTTCCCTTTCCGATTCTTCCGGCGCGGAGGCAGGCTCTCCACCGGCGTTTCGCTGATTGAGGCGATTCTGCGCCTCCGTCACATGGCGGCCTCCAGGAAATTCAATGAGGTATTGGCGTATCTGAGCAGTATCGCCGGAGACCAACGCAGATTCCCAGAAAATAGCATCGAGGCTGTCAATCTTCTGACGGGCAGCGGCCGCTTCTTCAGTATCCGGGTATTTTTCGATGAACTCCTCCAGCGACTTTCTATCATTTTCTTTAGAAACATTATTCCAAATTTCTGAAGGTCTGTTGCCCTCAGTAGTGTTAGACAAATCATTTCCAAAGATGGACCACAATGCCCACGATGCCACCACAAAAATCAGCAGAACCGGAAGTGCCACCGCTAACTTGCGCATCCTTCGCGCTGTGGCCGGACGGGGAGCTGAGGGCTGAGGCTGAGTCACCTCAACAACAGGGGCGGAAGGTGGCACTATGGGGAAGGGCATCACCCGATGATGGCCTTTGCTCCCTCCCGTTGTTTCGCGTGACACGGCAGCGGCTGCCGCCGCAAAATTAAGGGCGTAGCCCGCCGGTTTGAATTTCTCCCCTTCTTCGGGTTTGGGTGCAGGCCCGGCAATGATGACGACCGTTTCTTCCAGTACCACATTGCGTTTGCGCTCGATGCCCTCTTTTATTTCAATGACGGAAATTTTCAGCACTAAGGAATGTTCGCCCTCGCAAAGGGGCTTCACGTAGAAGAGCCATTCCGTTGGCAGGTCTTTTTCCACGAACTGCACCGGTTCGGAAAAAGTGCGGATGGAAAACGCCGGCGTGGTAGCCGGGTCGAGAAGTTCTACGCCCATCACGTCGGAGATGCGTATGTCTTTCAGTACGTCTTCTTTTTCCTGATCCAGTCCTTCCATCAACACCTGCCGGTTGAATGCCACGCGGACGATGCACTTCACCTCCTTTTCTATTTGCATCGTTTTGGGGATTCGGTACATCACCTCCCCATTGTACACATCGGGCTTGCCATCCGGGGCCTCCTTTCCCTTGAGGTGATTTTCCTCTAAGGTCTCGATAAAATCTATCAGGGATTTGCGAATCTTGTTGAATTCAAGTTGCGCATTTTCGTAGGTAATGACGCCCTGCAAGAGTTGCTGATTGACCTCGCGATAGCGGCCTTCGAGCAGCACCAGGTCGTTGTATTTGTCCGTGCTGTTGGCGAGGAGCGATTTCAAAGTGGTTAGCGAAATGTCGATGCCCTCTTGTAAAACCTCTTTGAGTTCTTTTTTGATGTCTGATAACGTCTTCATGGTATTGCGTGCAATATTTGTTTCCAACTTCGGAATTCCAAAAGTATCGCCTTTCCGGTGAAGGACAAAATCAGCAGAAATTCGTATCGCTTTATCGTACGATGGCAAACACCAGTTCATCGAGTATTTCTCCATTTTTAAAAATGGAATTGCGGTGGGTGGCTTCCAGTTCAAAACCAGCTTTTTCCAATACCCGTTGCGAAGCTTTGTTATTGCTGAAAGGACGGGCATACAGCCTGACGATGTCGAATTTGTCAAAGGAATAGGCGGCCATTTCTTTCACCGCTGCTGTGATGATGCCCTGCCCCCAAAAAGGCTCGGCCAGCCAATAGCCCAACTCGGCAGATTTACAGTGGATATCCTGCTGCGGATGCACACCGATGCCACCTGCTGCCACTCCATCCACCTCGACGGCGAAGATGTTCACCGGCTTTGCGCTCATCGCCATTGCGATAAAACGCCGGCCGTCTTTTTCAGTGTAAGGATGCGGGAAATGGCCAGTGAGGTATCGGGCCACGTTGAAATTGTCAGCGTATTTTACGAGACTGCCGAGGTCTTCGGGCGTCCAGGGTCTGAGTTTCCAGTTTGTCATCTCCTATATTTTTAGTGCCTAACAAAAGACGCCCTTAAAACATTCCCCGATTCGGGGCCGCAACAAAACAACAAGTCAAGGATGGACAAATTGGGCAGAAACCCATTGCGGTCTTCAAAGACCTGTGCGTAGGGCACATCCATGAATAGTGCGTCGTGCCGTTTTATTTTGGGGTGAATGGCATCCCGCAAATCCACGACACCCTTCGGGGCTGTCGGACTCCATTTTACGGTGAAACGGATTTCTGGCCGAAGGCCAATGAAATGATTCAGGAGGGTGAGCAGGTCGAAATTCCAATCCCAAAGGAGGTCGTATTTTTTTTTGAAAAGAAGAATAAGGCCGGGGGAATAATGCTCGAAAAATGGCGAGTTTCCATAGGCCGAGCAGATGCTTTGCCAGTGTTTCGAGGGCCAGGGTTCGTCATAAGCGAGGGCTGTTTCAGTGATGGGTTGTTGCTCATTCTTGCCCTTGCGTAAAGGGATGCTAAGGCGCTGCACGCCATTGACTGCGGCGATGTGACAGCGATTGCGGTAAGAGCCTTTGGCGAAATGCTCCTGCCTGTCGAGCCAAACTTCGTGATAGTGCGCCAGCTTCGTGAAATACTGAACAGGCGGCAGGTATTGCAATTCTAAAAGTACGGCTCCGGCCATAAGTGGTTCTTTTGAGTGTAGCAGGTGGTTTAGAAGGTTTTGTTCTAAACCTTCTAAACGGGAAACCTTTCAACATGCAATTTGATAAGCACCCAAACTCACTTCGCACAATTAACGCAAAGTGAACTCTGAGGCATCAGCATCAGCCTTTTGAAAGGGATGGGGTGTTTGCATCTGGAGCAAATGCCGAAGTCAACATCGTCCACTTTTTTGAGCATAGTTTGAAGGTTGTCAAGTTTCCGCTCAGCCTCCCGCAGGGCAGCTCCGGCGACGTTACTGTTCACGATGGCATCCATACGCGAGACACGGCCGATGGCATTATCAGGTTCGACGGGTTTTGCCATGTCGCGGTAGCTTTCGAGGCGTTCCTCATTCTTAGCGATTTCGGCTTCTATGTACTACATACTTAAAAAAGCTTGTTTTTTCAGCAAACTTTTTTGCGCAAAAAAAAAATCAAACACTTATGCCCCA
>SCUG01000184.1 GCA_004297645.1 Saprospiraceae bacterium
CGTTTCACAATGATTCATTCCTTTTCCGCCAAGACAGCTTTCAACCGCTCCATACTCTGCTGAATGCCGGGCGAATCAATAGCCCGCATCACGTCCTTGCGCTCCCGCTCTGTCATGTAAAAAGAAATGGGCGAATCTTTCAGGCCCTGGCCGGGCTTGTAGGTGAAGCGAATGATTTCGAGGTTGTCGCGGCCGATGAGGTCGTAGATGAAGCCGAGGTTGCTGTCGTGCTCGTAATCCTGGAGGCTCATCACTTTGAAGGCTATTTCGAGGGGGTTGAAAATGGTCTCGAAGACCCCCCTGTTTTTGCTCGTCTCGATGTGGGTGTCGCGTTCGAAGGCCCTGACGATGACGATGACCACCCCGCTGGTGTTTTCCTTTATCCAATTCCTAAAAACGTGGATGAACCGGGTGGCAGATTTCAGGCCGAGGTTGTCGCGGAAGCCGGCATCCAGCACCTCGATGCCCGGCTCACTCGGTAAGTAAACGTTGGGCAGCACGTAAGGATAGGTGGCATTCATGCGCAGGGCGGTGACGAACCGCAGATCGGCGGCGCCCTGTGCGGCAAACATACTGCCGAAGTCCACCGCATCGGCCTGCACGGCATGCGGCATCTCGAACCCGGCGGGAGCCACCATCATATAGCGCACGGGCTGCGAGGAAATCACTAAACGGCGGCCATCGTTCACGATGGAGGGGGTGATAAAAACGAGGGGCACTTCCGCCTCGCACTCCGGCTGTGCGTATTCGCCGATGGTTTTGTTCATGCGGAAGTGGGTGTTGATATTGAGCGCCCGTTCAAACACATAGCCCCGGTCTTTTTTATAATGATGCCCGCCCTCCTCAAAGCTGGCCCACGGCAAAAAGAGGTCGTTGGTGATAATGGTAAAAGCGATAGGATTGAGCAGGTCTTTCGACACGTCGTTCACGTGCTGCGGGTCGTAGATGTTTATGTCTGCACCCTGTGCCTGGCGGAGGGCCAGTTCGCGGTAATAGGCGGCGCCAATCAGGCCGCCGGATGCCCCCGATATGAGCACGGTGTGTTTCAAAAACCCGCCATTGGTAAGGCTGTCGGCGCGCTGCAAAACCCGCGTCGTCCAGGCCGCCGATTTCAGGCCGCCGCCGCTCACGCAGAAAAAAATCATTTTGGGTTTGGCATGTTCCGCAGCCGGGGTGTTTTCAGTCACTCTGGCTTTCCATTTTTCCAGAATCTCCACGGTGGCGGCCCGGTCTTTTCCCACATCTTCCAGACTAAAGGCAACCTGGAGGGAATCGGGGTTGTAATCCGCTGGCGCCACTTCATAGTCCATGCCGTAGGCCTTGTTTTTATGGTGAAAAAGGTCGAAGCGGGTGAGCTGGTTTATCAGAAACAATAGCACGATGATGGCCGTCATCCGCCAGCGGTTGAACCAAAACGAAATGGCCCCGGCGATGGCGGCTATCACGCTGGTGAGCAGAAAAATGCTGGCCCCCGTGGGGATGAGGCAAACGGGGTGCTCCATCAGCGCCCCCAACATCACCAACACGATGAGGGTAAACAGTTGCACCACCAGGGCATTGAGGTGGTTTTGCCGAAACACCTTGAGCAGCAGGCTGTAGTCGTAGTGTGCCACGCTCCGCACTAACCGCGGGCGCAGGTTTTCGGTGAGGTAGGTGTCCACCCGCCACTGGTTGCGGTTGCGTTTTATGTCTTCGATGACAGGGTGGCTGCCCTGGTCCGGAGCAACGGCTTTTTCAAAAGGACCCGCTTTGTTTTCCTGTGGTTTTAAAATGCTGAAAATGTCTTTGTTGGTAAACTGAAAATAGATCACGATAACGCCCACGAGGGTCGCCAACCCCATCAAAAAACCAATGCTGTCGAGGGCGACCTCTCCGGCCCCCCGGAGTTCGTAATACAGCCCGAACCGTATCTGGCAATAGAGAAACAACACCATAAATGCCACGGGAATGACCATGTTGTTAATGGCAAATTTAGTGAACGGCCTTGCCAACGAGGCGAGAAAAGAAAAGCGGTAGGCGCTCAACAGATACACCGAAAGGCTCCAACTCATCACCAAAGCCCCAAAGCCGAAACCCACGAAAAAGAAACTCCAAAAACCCACCGTGCCCAAATACTCCGGCGAAAGGAAGAGGTAGCGAATGCCGAACTTCTCGCCTAAGTTGCCCGTAATAAAAAAGCCCAGCACTAACCAGATGGCCAGCAACAACAGGTTGCTGCGCAGGTGCAACACCAGCAACTGAAACGGAAAGGAATAGACAACGTCTGTAAGTTTTTTGCGCATGGCTGATGGGAATTGCGTATTAGTAATTGCGGACTGCGGACTGCGGACTGCGGACTGCGGACTTCGGACTGCGGACTTCAGACTGCGGGCTGTGGACTGCGAACTGCGCATTGCACGTCGCAAATTATCAATATAAACGCATAGTATCAAAGACCCTGTTCTAAAAGGTCTCTGTACTTTTGCCGCCAAATGTTA
>SCUG01000185.1 GCA_004297645.1 Saprospiraceae bacterium
ACAGTTGAAAACGGTAGCTTAAAGGAAGAGACGGTTGAAGATGAAAGTGGAGCAGGTGTAAAAATAACCACTAACACTCCTGTTCCAATTTCTTATTCCCAAGTTCCTGGAGTTATGTTAAAAGCAGAAAAGCAACCTCCAGTTGATTGCCCTCCACAACCGGAACCAATTCAAATAACTCTTTATGGCCCTTATCATCCCAGAACTGCTGCATACCTTGTTAAGTCAACCACAGAAACCTTGGATGGTGTTCAAAAAACAATCGAATACGAATACTCCAGCGACCCAAATCATCCATTATTACCTATCGAGTCTTCGTTCCAAAATAGCGATAACAAAACCATTAAAACCAAAACCTGCTTCACTTACAACCTGGCTTACCAATGTCTCCGAGATGAGCTAAGAGCAAAACATATCATCAGTATCCCTACCAGCACCAGAACTTATGTTGATGACGTCTTAGTGAGTGGCGACAGCACCCGCTTTACCAATTACCACTCTTCATCAGGCACCCCCGAAGCAAATTGTACGGGAACGGCCAATAATCCCAACACCCCCTACCCTTGGAAATTCTACCGCTACGAAGTCGCCCTCGACGACAACGGCAACCCCACCTCTCCCGGCATCTGGGCAGAAAAAGGCGAAATCAACGAACGCTACATGACCAACGGCCTGCCGAAAAAATTCACCCTCGCCGGTGGCTGGGCGCCTGAATTCTACGAATGGGAAACCAACGGCCTCATCAAGAAACGCACCTACGTTGATTTCATTTGGGAGTACGCCTACCACCCCAATACCCGGCTGCTCTCCAGTATCAAAGACATAGACGGACAGACCGCCGGCTTTACTTACGACCCGTTGATGCGGCTCAAAACAACTTCTGCACGGGGAGGCAAAATCCTGACTACCTATACCTACGACTACGGTACCCCCAAAGAATGGCAAAGCGGCAACCGAATCCGCACCTTCGTGGACTACGATGGCTTCGATGACCAGGATACCTACGCCTACTTCGACGGACTGGGAAGACCACTGGACACCTGGCGCATGGGCTACGGCCCCAACCACGAAAATATCGTGGCGGACAAAATCTTTTACGACAACCAGGGCAGGGTAGATAAGAAGGTGTTTATGCCCGATATCAAGGCGGCATTGACTTATTCCACTTTTACCTACGAACAGTCGCCGCTCAGCAGGCCTTTGAAGGAAACCTACCCCGATGACAACTCCGTACAAACCGCTTACGGCAGCGAAGGGCTGTATTACAAAACCACCGGCACGGATGAAAACGGGCATACGACGGCGACGCTCACCGACATCCTCGGCAGGCGCACCGAGGTGCGGGACGCCCTGGGCAACCCCACGACTTTTCATTACGACAACAAAAATAACTTGGTGAAAGTCGTGAACCCCGAACTCCAGGAATACCTTTACACGTTCGACACCCGCAACCGCATGACCCGCAAAACGGTGCCCGGTGCCCATTGTCAGGAATTCTACTACGAGGACCGTGACCTGCTGTGGGCTTCCCGTGATGGCAACCTCTACTACGGCGATGACCCCGGCAATCCGCAAAACAAGTGGTTGGTGAATGAATACGACATTTACGGCCGCATCATGCGTACTGGCTTTGGCAATAATAACCCCGCAGTACAATTCCCGCCCTGCGGCGGCACGATAACGAATTCCGATTTTGCGATTAGCCAGAATTTGATTGTCAATGCATACGATGTACAGGGTTTTGATTGTGGGAGTTCTTACGTGCCCATTGGGAAATTAAGCAGTACAGATGTGCATATCATCGAAGCAGACGGTTCTGCCGGCGGCCCATTGGCCACCAAATACTGTTACGACGAATACGGCAGGGTGAAAGAAACGCAATCGGACATCTTCGGCGGCGGGACAGACCAGTACACCACTATCTATGACATCGCCGACCACGTACTACAAACTGGGCGTGACCACAATAACTCAGAAATAAACACTACCGAAAGCTTTCTTTTCGACCACGGCGGCAGGCAAACAGTGCATACCCATAACCTGGTTTCAGGCATAGCGCCTAATTTGGGTACAGTAGGATTAACAGGAAACGAGTACAACACCAAAGACCAGCTTTCTGACAAATTAGTGGGTGGGCTGGCCGGGCTTGGCTACATGTACAATAGCAGGGGCTGGTTGGAATACATCAACCAGATGCCTTTTGGCAACGTCCGTTCTTCGCTTACCTGTCAGGCGCCCGTGCCTCCTCAGCCACCTTCCGACCCAAACGCCGGCTGTGGCGAATGTGGCAAGGACCAGCTCACGCTAATCCAACTGCTGCAAATCCGCTTCAAGAACGCCCTCAAGGTGGATTGTTACATTCCCTGTGACTGCCCTGCCCGCTGCACCCCGGAGGAAGTCACTCCCTGCGAATATCCCTCCGAACCAGGCGACCTGCCTGGGTCTCCGGTCGTTGGCTTAAAGTACCCCACTAACATTTTCCACATCTTGGATTGCACAGGAGAAAAAAGCCTCGTGTGGCAGGACAGCCTGCCCGTCATAAAAAGGCCTTATGCCGTGACGGGCCGTGTGGGCGTGGACAGCAGCAAACAAAAATTCCAGGTCGCCACTTTGGAAGGTGCGCAGATAGTCGAAGGTAGCAACCTGCCCGGCACGGTGGCGGCCGGCGGCGACATCAAGACCCATACGGCGGACATCTGTGGGGACTGCACCTCAGCCCCGCCCACTTGTACCGAAGCGGAAGCTGCTGCGCAAACTGCCTCCATGTCTAATCTGAATGCCAGCCTGCTTCATGGCCCGAATGGCTTGCAGTACCCCACCAACCTGCTTCGGCTGCGCCTGTGCGACGGCAGCGAGATTTACCTCTTCGAAGAAGAATTGCAATGGCTCGGCGGAAAATACCGCATTCTGCAAACCATTGAAATCACAAACTCCAGCCAATACCTGACCGTAGGTGCTCCCGGCTACGAGTCCAGGATGACTCTTGGCGGCTATATGACCGTCCGCAACCTGCAAGGCAACTGGTGGATAAATTACTACGCCGTTTGCTCACTGAACAGTTGCGGCACAGTGGACGAAAGATACAATGCCCGCTCCATCGGACCGAGCGCCATTTTTTCTACGCACGACAACCAGCCGCCGTACAACGACCTGTCAGCGCTGCCCAACGCAGAAGAGTCTTTCCAGTACGACTTTGTCACCTGGAACATAAACTTCGGAACCGGAACGAATATCTCCAACGCCGAAGCAGAGTGGGACTTGGGCGTGGCCATTCCGCCCGACGCAGACCTGCACTTTTACGAAGCCCACGTCATCATCCCCGAAATGCGCGGCGACGGCTGCCGCATCGGCCTGTACGACGGCAACGGCTGGGTGAAAATCAACGGCAACCAGGACTACGTCACGTTGCCATCGGGCACCAGCTTCCCGCAAATGCCCTTCCTCGTGCTCACGCCCGACAACCTGCCCAACCTGGCGCAGGTGCAAAACATGAAAGTGGCCATTTTCGTGGGAACCAAAAACCTGAAAATAGACGCCGTCTATGCCGTGCTCGATTACAGCCAGCCCTGCGACCGCTGCGAACTCACCGGCCCCACTTGTACCGACGCCGAAACTGCCGCCCAGAAACTCAGCCTGCAAAACATCAAAACACTGGCGGCACAGACCCCCATCTCCCAAATACCCCTGCCCACAAAGCTGTACCGGGTGCGCCTGTGTGACCAGTCGGAGGTATATCTCCTGCAACACGAACTGGCCCTGCTCACCGGCGATTACGTCATTTTGCAGAGCATCTCCATCGTCAGCCTCACCCAGATATTCCTGACCAACATCGGCCCACTAACGCCCATTGTGGCAGGCAGCCCCGGCCCCCGCTACGACCTCTTCGCCCTGAAACTGCAATACTACGCCGGCGACAACAACCTGCTCGCCCCACAAGGCTACAAAAACGGCAACATCGCCGCCATGTACTGGGAAGTAGGCGGCCGTGACCGGCAGGCTTACGGCTTCCGTTACGACGCTCTCGACCGCCTGAAATTCTCCTACTATGCCGACATAGACCGGTACAGCCAATATTACAACAAAGGCATCTACCAGGAAGGAACCGTCAGCGGCCTCATCCAGTACGACAAAATCGGCAACATCCTCAGCCTCCGGCGCAACGGCGCCTACAACCTGTGCGATGAAGGCGGCAACGCCTTCTACGCCTTCGGACTGATAGACGACCTGAGCTATGCCTACAACACCGGTAAAACGCACCTCACCGCCGTCACCGACGCCGTGACGGGCGATGCAGGCAAACACGGCTTCGTCACTCCCGGCGGGCATTACGAGTACGATGCCAACGGCAACATGACCTTTGACGAAGGCAAGGGCATGGTGATAAAATACAACTACCTGAACCTGCCCCGTGAAATCATCAAAACCAACGACCCCGACGAAAACGGAACCATCCAATGGGTCTATGACGCCACCGGCCGCAAGCTGAAAAAGAC
>SCUG01000020.1 GCA_004297645.1 Saprospiraceae bacterium
AAGTTTAGGTGATGGGGTTGGGTAGAACCGTTTTTTTTTATTTTTCCTGAAATCAAAGACATGGCAAGACCACAAGGAGCACTTTTCAGCATCAACCTGTTGGGCAAGAAAGAAAATGGAACCGGCAAAGTACATGAGGCCTGGCAGTTTCTGCGCTGGCGTTCTAAGTATGCCCCCCGTCTCCGTAGGTTTCACAACCTGCATATCGGGCAAGATTGCTTCATTTTGGGCAATGGCCCATCGCTGAATAAGATGGATTTGGCACCGCTCGCCAACTATCACACGTTCGGGCAAAACAAGATTTACATGATTTTCGACCGAGTGGATTTGAATTTGAGCTACCTCGTTTCCGTGAATCCTTATGTCATTGAACAGAGCAAGAAAGAGTTTGAAAACATGACTTGTCCGGTATTCGTTTCACACACAGCAGCCAGCGGTATTATTGCTGATAAACCTCACATCCAACGATTGCATACCCTGAATCTTTGGAGCTTTTACGAGGACATCACCCAGCCCATCTGCGAAGGCAATACTGTGACTTTTGTGTCCCTGCAAATAGCCTATTACATGGGGTTCAAGCGGGTTTTCCTCATCGGTGTTGATCACAATTTTAAGCAACAGGGAGACTCCCACGAGGTACAGGTTTACAAGGGTGACGACGAGAATCACTTCCACCCAGATTACTTCAAAGGACAGCAATGGCAATTGGCTGACGTGTATGGCTCCGAAGTATCGTACCACCTGGCGAATTATTATTATCAGAAGGATGGCCGTAGCATCCTCGACGCCACTGCCGGTGGTAAGTTAGAAGTTTTTCCGAAGGTGGACTTTTCGGAAGCATTAAGACTTGCTGGTAAAAAAGTTTGAATCAAACAGTTCTTATGTTGCTGAGGCATTGTAATATTAGGTTTCTGCCCCTCAGTGCTAAGAGTCTTGAATGTTGAGTTTGTAAGATATTGACTGTGAAATACATCATGTAAAATGGTTCGGCAAACAGGATAAAACTATGATTATAGCAGATTATTTGTTGGCTCCAAATTCCAAATTCTAAAACCTCCATTGTATTTTTGTGATTAAGCCGAAAGTCCATGAATCGTTTTGCAATTTTTATTTGAAACACTAAACACACAACAAATACTCAGTGGTAAATGCCATAATAGTCGAAGACGAACTGAAGAGCATGAACAACCTCAAAAACCTTTTAAGTCAGCATTGCCCTGAAGTGAAGGTTATTGGAGAGGCTACTAACATTGAACAAGGGTTGAAGCTTTTTTTAGGTGCGTCGCCCAAACCTAATGTTGCTTTTCTTGACATCAGTTTACCAGATGGACTTGTTTTCAAAATGTTGGATGAATTGAGGCCAATAGATTTTGAAGTGATTTTCATTACAGCCTTTAATGAGCATGCCATCAAAGCCTGCCAATACAGTTCCATAGGGTACATCCTCAAACCTATCAATCCGGATTCTTTAGTACAGGCCGTCAACAGAATCCGGATTTCGGAGGCTAATCAGATCGGCCAGCGACTTGATTTGTTCAGCCAGCAGTTACGGTACCCCAACTCGTTCGAGAAAATAAGCGTGTCCGCTATTGACGGGATTTATTTTGTTAACATCAAGGATATTGTTAGGTTTGAAGCTGAAGACAATTACACCCATATCTTCTTAGTAGGCGGGGGAAAGATTACCGTTTCAAAAACCATTAAGGCATACGAGGATATGCTCATTAACAGCCATTTTTATCGCGTCCACAAGCGCCATGTTATAAACTTAAATTTCATGAGGAAGCTGGTAAAGGGCGATGGTGGGTACCTTGTGATGGAGGATGGGATTAAGATTGAAGTATCAAGAAGGCGTCGCCCAGCCTTCATGGAGCAGATGCGAAGATTGGAAGAAGGATTGTAACATCATTGCACCCTTATGTTTAAATTTACTAACTAAATCTGATGCTATGGAGAAGACAATGTTGAAAAAAAAGAGCCTGAATGAGCTCGAAAACTACGGCCGGATCAAAAAGGCGGAGATGAAAAGCTACTTCGGCACAGGAAAGAAACATTTAGGTAAAAAGAACCCCAAAATTTTCTTCGACCTATACACCCCAGATCCCTGCGAAGGCAAATTACCACAATAAGCCTCCGTTCTATGATTGAAAAGAGTTGTGTTTCTTAGCCTTACGCTAAACTACTTTTCTTTGCCGGGAAAACTAAAAGAGGTTGTGCTGACTAAGTACAATCTCTTTTAGTTTTCATCATGAAGGAACGATGAAAGACTAAAGATTTTCACTGCTATGCTACAACCTGTAGATAACAAGGAGGACTCCCACGACTTTTTATTACATGAAATTTCGAAGGAGGATAAAATGCAGCGGCTTATCAACTTGGACAAGCTTGCCAGCCGGCTCCTTTTCACAGATATTTCAAAAGCTCAGAAATTCCTTGCTGAGCAAATGCTTATTTTGAGGGAACTCGATGAGCCTGATTATGAACTCAATTTTCATTTGAATACTGCATTGATTGAGAACCTTCTTTACAATTATGATTTGGCTGAACAGCAGTTTCAAATTGCTATCGAAATCCTGAACGAGCGTGGGGACATCAGTCAGTTGGCAGAAGCTTACATTGATTATGCAGGTACAATGCTCAATTTGAAAAAGGTAGAGAAGGCGAAGGATATTCTGGAAGAGGCCTCTAAATTCTTGAAGAACTTCCCAGATGACAGATTACAAGCCAGGCTGGTTTGCCGTCAGGGTTATCTGGACTTATATCAACTCAACTACGCCAAAGCCCTCGAAAAATTCTTAGAAGCTGAAGAACGTATTTATGCTTTAGAGCCGGGGCTTGATATAAAGGACTATTACTTTATTACCTTGATTCATAGCGGTCTTGGTTCTATTTACGCCAAAAATGAAGAACCCGATAAAAGTATCATGGCCTACCTGGAGGTGGTTGACTTATGTGAGAAAAAGGGAATGAAATCCCGGCTCTCCTGGCATTATTTGAATGTAGGCAACGGCTACATGTCCATGAATAAGCCGGAAAGTGCCATATACTATTTCAAATTAGCCATCCGGGCTATGGACGATGTGAACCAACAGGCTCGTGCGAGCGCATACGCCAACCTCGGTTACTGCTATATGATATTGGGGAGATACAAGGATGCCCTTCGCCTGCTCACCTTAGCCTATCCCCTGTTCATTGAAAACCGGTCCAAGAATCTTGCTAATATCGAATGGTGGCGGTCCAAGGTATATGTTGCTTTGGATAAAAGAACAAAGGCCTTAAAGAATTATTTTAAAGCGCTTGAATTTGCAAAAGAAGCAGGGGATAACAAGCAGATTTCTGGAATCCTGAAAGACATTGCCAATTGGTACGCCGAAAATCTCGAGTTTAAAGAGGCCTACGATTACCAAAAACTCTATGAGGATGCGATTGAAAATTATCTTCTGGAAGTAAAGGCTTCTGAAATAAAAGAATTGGAAATCAAATACGAAGCTGAAAAAAAGGAAAAGGAAGCTGAAATGTTCAAGTTCCAGGCATCCGGGCTACAAATGAAAGCTCTTCGGGCACAAATGAACCCACATTTCGTTTTCAACGCGCTGAATTCCGTTCAGAATTTCATCACCAGTAGCGACACCATTTCTGCGTCAAAATACCTCGCTCAGTTTGCTAACCTGATGCGTCAAAACCTCGAGTTTTCAGACATGGAGGTGATATCCCTTGAAAAGGAAATTGAATTCTTGAAGAATTACTTGGAAATCAATGAGAAGTTGCGATTCGAAGGTAAACTTTCGTATCGCGTGGAGGTGGACGAAGAAATCGAAGAGGACATTTATGGCGTTCCTACCATGATAGTTCAACCGTACGTGGAGAATGCCATTGAGCATGGCATTCGCTCAAAAGACAATGGGCTGGTAGTAGTGTCATTTTCATTGGAAGATGAGGATACCATTCTCTGCACTATTGAAGACAATGGTATAGGCAGAGACCGGGCACGAGAGTTACAGGAAGGTGATCCGAATCACAAGAAGCACAAATCACTTGGCACAAAAATCACACGAGACCGTCTTAAGATACTCCTTAAGTCCAGGTATAAGGAAGAGGATGTTGTTCAAATGGTGGACTTGAAAGACGAAACCACAGGCGAGGCCATAGGAACTCGAGTTCAGGTACTTATTCCAATTATTGAAATCCAGGTACCGCGAGAGACGTACTAAAGATTTAGGAGGTTTACACTTTCGCTCCCGAGGTTTTGCCCAATTGAAATTGCCATTGGCTTATGGCAGAAGTATGGTTAAGTCGTTGAAGCTACTACTATCATAATTTCTCCTTCCCCTGCTCAATATGCAGGCATCTGCGAAGACACCATTTTTTCCAATCGCTCCCCAATGACTAAGCACTCGGCCACCTTGGCTGCATCGTAGCAATAGCAGTCATTTGATTTTACTGAGTCGCACCGGCAAAGGATTGGTGCGAGGTCAACCTCAGCAAAGCGGCCATCGATTTTTGCACATTTCGACAACAAACTGTCCATGG
>SCUG01000186.1 GCA_004297645.1 Saprospiraceae bacterium
ATCAAGGAAAAATTATTGGAAAGGGGCAGAACTAAATACCGCCTTGAAATCCCCAACTTAGAAATTCAATTTTCCCTCAACGATTTTTTCATTGACGTCCTGACCACCCAAAAGAGTGAAAAACTGACTTTTCAGGACAAATTGTACGATGTGCTGAAAGCAGCCAATTTGGAAGAACTGAAAACAATCCTCATTTCCCTTTTTGACTCCATCCCATACCAAAATTTTACCAACAACAAAATAGCCGGTTACGAAGGTTATTACGCCAGTGTAATATATGCCTATTTAGCCAGCTTGGGTTTTGAAACCATCCCGGAAGATACCACCAACAAAGGTTCCGTTGATTTGACCTTGAAAATAGACAACAAAGCCTTTATCTTTGAGTTTAAAGTGGTAAATCAACCAACAGGAGTGGCCTTGAAGCAAATCAAAGAAAAAAAATATTTCCGCAAATACCAATCGCTGGACTGCCTTATCATTGGCATTGAATTTAGCAAAACAGAACGCAATATCATTCATTTCGAATGGGAACAAGTTCCGGCTACCTAAGGCTGGTAACAAATCCCCAACAAGCTCTAAGCCCAAACTGACCAAATACATCACCGGCCACCCCGAAACCTCCGGCATCACCAATTATTTGGCCGGGAACATAAATATCGAAGACATCATCCTGCCCACCGAATTGTCGTCCAACCTATTCTACATCCCCAGTGGTCCCGTCCCACCCAATCCAGCCGAATTGCTGATGAGCAAACGGTTGGATGCGCTGATGGAACACCTGAAATCAACATTCGACACCATCCTGATTGATACGCCACCCGTTGGATTGGTGGCAGATGCACTTTTGCTCAATAAACATATTGATAGCACTCTTTTCGTGGTGCGATTCGGGCAAACCAAACGGGGACAGTTGGGCATCATAGATGATATTTACCGGAACCAAAAATTGAAAAATACGGGGATAGTTTTTAATGGGCTGAAAGCCGCTGGCGGGGGGTATGGGTATGGGTATGGGTATGGGTATTACGACGACGACAAAAAGGAAAAAAGGAAAAAGGGATTGTTCAAAAGCAAAAAATGAACCCGGAATTCAACACTACCTTCGTCATTCAACACAGCCGGGACTGGCAGTCAGTAGATGTGAAAGAACTCAACCTCTACAAAGACCTGCTTTATTTTTTGACTTTTCGGGCAGTAAAGCTTGGTATGCTAGTCAATGTTTGGACTAAGGTGGAAGACATACAACCGATTTATCCAGAGCTTAAAGAATGCCAACTTCAGAATGTTGTCCAAGCGAAAAAAATTTAATCAGGGGTCATGATAAAAGTTGTTACGATTGTTGGCGCGCGTCCTCAATTTATCAAAGCTGTCCCGGTCAGCAGGGCGTTGCGGGAAGCAGGTCACACAGAATTTATACTACACACTGGTCAGCACTATGACTATGGCATGTCGCAGGTTTTTTTCGACGAACTCAGCCTGCCTTCCCCAGATTTTAATCTAAATGTGCGCTCTGGCAGCCATGGACAGCAGACCGGGCAAATGCTGATCGGCATCGAGGAAGTCTTACAAGCCGAAAAGCCCGATTGGGTGGTGGTGTTTGGCGATACGAATTCCACGCTGGCTGGTGCGTTGGCTGCGGTGAAATTGCATATCCCTCTTGCGCATGTGGAAGCCGGTTTGCGCTCTTATAATCGCGAGATGCCTGAAGAGCACAACCGCGTGATCACTGACCATTGCGCTGACATGCTCTTTTGTCCCACAAAAACCGCTGTGGAAAACCTGGCAAATGAGGGCTTGAAAAATGGTGTGCATTTGGTAGGCGATCCGATGTACGATGCGGTTTTGATGTTCTCTGAAAAAGCCAAACAATATTCGACTATCTTGCATGACTTGGGTCTGAAAATGGGAGGTTACTTGCTTGCAACGATACATCGTGCCTACAATACGGACGAGCCAGATACTCTTAAAGCCATTTTTTCAGTCCTGACATCAATCGATGAACCAGTGGTTTTTCCAATCCATCCGCGAACGCGGCAGAAATTACAGGATTCTGGTCTTCTCACTCACGCTGCGACGCAAGGCAACCTGCAATTGATTGATCCGGTATCCTATCTTGACATGCTTATTCTGGAACAAAATGCCCGTTTGATACTGACCGATTCCGGTGGTGTACAAAAAGAAGCTTATTTCTTTGCTGTACCCTGCCTGACCCTGCGCCGGGAGACAGAATGGGTCGAAACCGTACAATCGGGATGGAATATATTGGTGGGTATTGAACCAGAGCGTATTTTGGCTGGTTTACGGCATGATTTTCCTTCTAAGTACCAACAACCTGCGCTGTTTGGTAATGGACAATCTGCCTATACAATTTCTAATATACTTGGTGAGGTATCATAATAGTACATATGTTGACTGAGAAACAAGCAAACCCGCTTCCCCTACCTGATGATCAAAATTGGTCAATGATCATCCAACCGCAACGTAGTTTGTTGGATTTACGTTTGGGTGAACTGTGGCGTTACAAGGACTTGGTGATGCTCTTCGTGAGGCGCGACTTCGTCTCGGTCTACAAGCAGACTATCCTTGGTCCACTCTGGTATCTTATCCAACCCTTGCTGACCACCATTACCTTCACGGTCATTTTCGGCAACATCGCCAGCTTGCCTACGGACGGCCTCCCACAATTCCTGTTCTACATGTCTGGCACGGTGGTCTGGTCTTACTTCGCGAATTGCCTGACCAAAACCAGCGAGACCTTTGTGCAGAATGCCAACCTGTTCGGCAAGGTCTATTTCCCACGCCTTGCGGTGCCGGTTTCGATACTGATTTCCAACCTGATAACCTTCCTGATCCAGTTCGCCATGTTCCTGGCTTTTGTGCTTTATTTTGTTCTGAATGGCACCTCCATTCAGCCCAACTGGTTATGGATTGCGCTCTCGCCGGTACTGATGTTGATGATGGCAGGACTTGGCCTTGGCTTTGGCATCATCATCTCTTCGCTGACCACCAAGTACCGCGATTTTCGTTTCTTGGTGCAGTTTGGTGTGCAATTGCTGATGTACGCCACGCCGGTCATCTACCCGGCCTCCAGTATCCCGGAGCGATTTCAGTGGGTCATCCAGGCCAACCCGATGACCCCCGTCATTGAAGCCTTTCGCTTTGCCTATCTGGGGGCGGGGACGGTCAATCTCAATCACCTGCTGTATAGTTTTGGCTTTATGTTGGTGGTGGTGATCATTGGCAGTATTATCTTCAACCGCGTCGAGCAGACCTTTATGGATACAGTATAGGAACAACGAACTTCTTGAACTGCCAACTCCGCTAAGAAAACCAAAAAAAGCAACTTTTGCTCCCTGAATGCTTTGCAACTGGATTTTTATCATTACTCGTCATGCCAACAGTTATCTCCGTTGAACATCTCTCCAAAACCTACCGCCTCGGCCAGATCAGCACTGGCACCTTCACCAATGACCTAAAACTCTGGTGGGCGAAAATGCGTGGCAAACCCAACCCCTTGCTCCGTATTGGCGAGAAGGATATTGGCAACCGCAATGGAGAAGAACTCTGGGCACTGAAAGACGTTTCCTTCACCGTTGAGCAGGGCGAGGTGCTGGGCATCATTGGGCGCAACGGCGCGGGCAAAAGCACCCTGCTAAAAATTCTTTCGCGCGTCACCGCTCCCACTAGCGGACGCATCCGTGTCAAGGGCCGCGTCGCCAGCCTGCTAGAAGTAGGCACCGGCTTCCACCCCGAACTGACCGGGCGCGAGAACATCTACCTCAACGGCGCGATATTGGGAATGAGCCGCCTGGAGATCGACCACAAGTTTGATGAAATTGTGGACTTCGCCGAAGTCGAAAAATTTATTGATACCCCCGTCAAGCGCTATTCCAGCGGCATGTATGTGAGGCTGGCTTTTGCTGTGGCAGCGCACCTGGATCCTGAAATACTTTTGGTTGATGAAGTTTTAGCAGTGGGAGACGCGGAATTTCAGAAGAAGTGCCTTGGGAAAATGGGAGACATTTCTCAAACAGGCCGAACCGTGTTTTTTGTCAGTCATAATATGTCTTCTATTCTTCGCCTGTCCAAACGAGTCTTGTTGATTAGTAAAGGTACTATTGAAAATCTTGGCCAACCGGAGAAAGTGGTCGATTCATATTTTAAAATTGGAACAGATTCCCTATCTCATCGGGAATGGATAAATAATCAGGATGCGCCTGGTAACGACATGATTAGGATTCGTTCAGTACGTGTAATAAATGAACACATGCAAACCATTGAAACAGTTGATATTCGTAAGAAAACAGGAATTGAGATTATTTTTGAGCAAATTCAACTTGGTGAGCCAATCGTTCCTACTATTTCACTATACAACAAAGAAGGGCAGCACGTTCTTATTGCAATTGATACTAATAATTTTTGGGAAAATCCTTGTGAAATTGGTTTTCACACTTGCACAGCATGGATTCCAGGGAATCTGCTAAATGAAGGCCGTTTGTCAGTATCAATTGCATTAAATACGCATTCATCCGGAGCCGCAATTAGACAAGCAGTTGTTCGGGATGTTGTAGTCTTTCAGGTTTTAGATCCTTTGGTTGGCGATTCTGCAAAAGGTCGTTTCACTGGTAAATGGGGTGGAGCTGTAACACCCTTGCTCGAGTGGTCACGGAATTATCAAGCACCAATAACCACGAGTGGTAAGTAACGAAAAGGGTTTTGATTATCGGATTAGATTGCTGCATTGTCCATCCATAGTTTTGCAGATGCTCAGGGAGAATGATTCAATAGGGTTGCAAAATGGATTTACTTATCATAGGTAACTCAGTTTCTTTAAAATCCAGTGATGATGCCAGCACTTACCCAAAAATACTTGGGCGGAGGTTAGGTGATGAAATAAACATAATCGAGATTATTCGTGCTGGAGATACAGTTTGTGATTTGGAGACTGATGCAATCATATCCCTGGATAAATATTCACCAAGGTTTATGATCCTGCAAATTGGTCATGTGGATTGTGCGCCACGACCTCTAAAGAGATGGGAAAGAGATGTCCTTTCTAAGGTACGCCCGAATTGGTTAAGAAATCAAATAATACACTTTATCCATAATTATCGTCCTGAGTTGATTCGCTTGCGTGGTCTTATTCAGTTTACGCCACTCCTGTTATTTGAGCAAAGTGTCAGGTTGATTGTAAACAGGGCTAATTTGGAAAATACCTTTATTTTTATACTTCCAATTACTCGTGTGGCAGCACAACAAGAAAGGCGCGAGCCTTGGTATAACCGAGAAATAGAGAGGTACAACTCGGCGTTACGTACTTTTTCTTCTCGCCAAGTTATGT
>SCUG01000187.1 GCA_004297645.1 Saprospiraceae bacterium
ACAAAAATAACTTCGACTACAATTTTGCCCTCGTGACCATGAACCGCACGCCGTTTGTGAACAATGGCTGCATCGTGCTCGCCGAAGACCCCGCCATCGCCTCGCGCATCGCCGTGCTGAATTACGAGTACTACGAAAATAAGGACATTCTCTTGAACGAATTGCAGACGAGGGCTGAGGAGATTCAGTGCGTGGTGACGGGGGGGCGCATTTTCGACACTCCGACAGTGCCCTTCGGCCACACGCAGGAACCCCGGCTCGATGACTACGCCGACGGGGTGGATGTGATGTCGTTTTTGGCAAAAATTTAGTCCTGCCGAACCCGGCTTTTACAAAAAAAGCCCTGGCGGAATTTTTCCGCCAGGGCTTTATAGTTTTGGCTCGGAGAGCCTTTAGTTAAACATAATTTTCTGAGTCACAAAGCCATTTTTGAACACGACTTTGGCAAGGTAGGTGCCCGGCGGCAGGTTGTACCGCTGCATGTCAAACTGTGTGGCATTCACGTTGGTGTGGGCTTTCACTAAGCGGCCATTCATGTCGTAAACATAAATGCGCTGCATGGGGAAGTCCGCATTGGTCTCCAATTTTACATAGGACGTTGCCGGATTTGGGGAGACTTTCAGTCCCACGGCGTTGGCATCCAGCACTTCTTCGGTGGCAGAATAGAGAGAGAGGTCGCATCCCAAGCCCAAAACGAGGCATGCGCGGGGTACGAAATAGTTCATGATGGTGTCAATGTAAAGCTTGGCGCCTACGGAGTCGGCCAACTCGGTGGCGTTGGGGTTGTTCCAAGCCCAGAAGTCCCAGGGCGCGCTATCGGTGGAGTCGATGGGAGTAAATGGGTATAGCCCCTGGTATCCATCATTTCTGGTGTTGGCAGTTGCTGTGTACACATCGTTGAAGTTGGCATTGGCAAAGGCGTCATTATTTCCAAACTGATTGGAGAGTTTGGCGGCAATGTAGCTGCCTTGCACTTCAACAACAGGGAAGTTGAACCCTGGCACCAGGACGATTCCCTCTACATAAGGAGCGAATGGATCTGTAGGAACATGGAAGCTGATAGTTGGTGCCTGTCCAGGGTCTATCCATGAGGAATCGCCCATGGCACCGCCCATATTTACACAAAGCTGAAAATCAGAATCGTAACCCACGTGGTTTGGGTAGCAAAGTGTATCTCCAGGGGTGAAGATGGGGTACCCTGGTGGTACCTGTCCCACCGAGGTGCCATAGATATTGCCGCTGACCTGTTCGATAATCATGGGTATCGGGCCAGGCAGCAGGAATTTAGGTATGAGCGTCTTGGTGTAGTTGTCGAGGAAATTTGAGTTGAGGGTAATGTACCCACCGGTACCCTGACCCCAAAGCACGACTTTGTTGGGGTCAATACCGTAGGGATTTCCAGCCTCCGCAGCGGTCTTTTTGAAATAGCGGATGGCAGTGCGGGCATCCTGCACACCGCGATATGCGGCGTTGATGAGAAACCAGCGGCGGGTCAATTCGCTGGGGTCGAAGGGATTCCATCCCAAACGGTAGTCGGCAGAAGCGGCTACGTAACCCATCTTTGCTAAGCGTGTGCAAATTTCAACGACGGAGGAGTCTCTTCGCGTACCACCCGTATTGCCGTTGGCAGGGAAAGGGAAGAAATTACCTGTGTGGAAATAAATGACTACGGGGCGTTCTGTTTCCGTGTCGCCCACCGGCTGGTAAATGTCCATAACGAGCGGGTGAGCATAGGGATGGGCGTCATTACCTGGGTCGGCATCCAGGAGGTTGATGATGGAGGCGTTGAATCCGTAAGGTACGGTTTGGGTCACTTGCACTTCATCGAAAACCTGTGTGACATAGCGCTGGGCGAAGGTGGCTGTCGCTAAGGTCATGCACGCTAACAAGAGTAAAGTGTTGAGTTGCTTCATAATCAAAATTGTTTTTGTTTAAGTAATTTGAATAGTAGTTATTGCTGTGGCACGGTGCAGCGGGTAAACGTTGCAGCGTGGTGTCAGGTCATTATTTTTTATTCCATTCGTACAAAAGCTGGATGTAAGCCAATCGTCCTACTTTTGGGCCGCCGTAGGTTTCGTAGTGCATGTTGTTTGTCAAATTAGAGGCACCCGCTTTGAAGGTAGTATTCCATTTATCCACCTTCACATTTACCTGGGCATCGAGCAGGGCGTAGTCGTTGATGAGGCCAGTGAACTGCGGCGAGCCTTCAAATACAAAGCCTTGTACCCATTTGTAGTTGACGTTGAATCCAAATTTTCTAATGCGAAAACCACCGAGGTGTATGGGGATGTCACGGCCCGAAAATCCGACGTTGTATTTGTGTTCCGGTGTATTGAAGGCAGGCACGATGGGGTCTTCGGTTTGGGTGTTCAGTTTGTTCCAACTGTAATTTCCAGCCAACTGGTAGTAGTTGCCAAAAAAGTAATTGAGGCCAACGGCTACGCCCTGTGAGGTCACTCGCTCGGCGGAGTTGGCGGCATAACGGTACACGGTGATGTCTTCCGGGATGCTGGTGCCGGGTGAAAATTTCAGGTCAAGGCCGATTTGGAAGCCGAGGAAATCGGTGTAAGCGTTGTAATAATACCCGGCGTCCACGTACAGGCTGCTGAACAAGGTAGTGCGGTAACCTGCTTCGAAGGTCTTTACCTTTTCGGGGCGTACAGGGTCAACGTTGAAATATTTCAGGTAGCTGGTGTTCAGGAAATTACGCCGGTAGTCGTCGAATGATTCCAATGTGGCAAGGCCGGTGGCTCCTTCGAGGTTGCCGGCCAAAATTGCCCGGCCTACATGCAGAAACAGATACTGGTCGCTCAACGTCGGATTCCGGATAGCCGAGGAGAAGGAAAAGCGCAGAAAGTTATTCGCTTTCGGCTTAAAAACGATGGAAGCTGCGCCGGTTGAAATCCAGTCGAAATTTTCATTCTTATCGGTCCGGTAGGTGGCACTAAGCCTCAGCCTTTCATCCCAAAACGACTTGTTGGCGCCGGTGTAAAAGCCAAATTCGAAATTGGTGATTTTGATACCTGCGGTGTCATAGAAAATGGTGCCTTTCGACTTGGGTGTGTAGTAGCGGGCGCTACCGCCGAACGTCCACTCTTCTACAAAACCGGGCCGGAACTTGTACTCTGCCTGAGCGTGATAAAGCGCCGATTTATCGTAAAACCGGGTGCCGCCTTCCTGGTTTGACAGTGTAGAGGTGATGTGTTTGAATTCATCCTGGAAGCGCTGAGTGCCGGGGACGTAATAGTCCGAGGTGCCTTCAACAGTGGGGTTGGCCGTATTGGCGAAATTGGCAGCCTGGGCGTGCCAGGCCCGTAGGGAGTCCTCATACAAGACGAGCCAATTTTCTGCCGCATCAATGGTTGCTTGCCCACCTACGACGACCAACTGCCCTGTCACGGGGTCATATTCAAACTGAAAATCAGGGTATCCCAGCTCTACGAGCCGGGCATTGTTATTTTTTGAAACATTCGTTTTCCAATACCGGCGGTAATCGTCCGACCATTCCAAGTCAGATTTCGACAATTCCTGCAATCTCAATGCTGTGAAATAGGGGTCGTAGGAATCGCCGGCGTCGTCCTGCGTGGCATATAGCCGCAGGAAGTATTTGTCCTGCTTGCGCAATTCCAGCCGGTGCTGGAAAAAGAGGATGTTTTTTAAACTAAAGCGGTTATCGCCCTGATAAACGGTGGTGCCGCTGCCAAAGTTGGACGACAGGATGACCTCAGGCGACTCGAAGTCTTGGGCGGGATTGGTGCGAAGATGAAGGGCAGCGCCGGCTTTGTAGTTTCGGGTGTTGTAGTCCACCAAATCCTTTTCTTTATAGCCCGAACGGTACCAGGTACCCAGCCCGGGCGTATTCCAAAGCGCTGTATCGGAGAAGTTGGCTGGGAAAAACTCGTCGCCGTAGGTATTCACGGCGTCAAAACCGCCGGGGTTGCTGGCTTTGACAAAGCTGCCGTCCACGGGCTGCTCGTTACCGGCCACCCAATCGCCGGCCTCGAAATATTGGAAGTTGATTTTGTAACCCATAAACTCATATCCATCACTGTTTTTGAAGGCGTCGGCCCAACGGACGGCCGCCAGATGCAGGTTGCGTTCTCCGGTTTTCACCATTGCCGATAGCCCTTTTTGGTGAAACGGAGACTTGGTCGTCATGCTGATGACGCCGTTGAAGGCGTTAGGCCCATAAAAGGCGGAGCTGGCGCCCTGTATGAGTTCTACGCCCAAAATGTCCAACTCGGATGAGCCGAGGAAGTTGCCGAGGGAGAAGTTGAGTCCGGGAGCTTGGTTGTCCACACCATCTATAAGTTGGAGCGAGCGCACGGGGCTGGTGCTGTTGAAGCCCCGCGTATTTATAATTTTAAAACCGAGGCTGGCGGCAGTCATGTCCACCCCTTTGAGGGAGCCGAGGCCATCGTAAAAATTGTCGGATGGGGTTTCTTTAATGGCTATCAGGTCAAGGCTTTCGACCGTCAATGGGGAGGCCTTTTGTTTCTCGGAAACGCGCTGCCCCACCACTTCGATATCGGTCAGTGTCAGAGCGGTTTCGACGAGTTTTATCACCAGCCTTTCGCCGGCGTTGGAAAAGGTGAGTTCGCGGTCTTCATAACCGGTGTAAGAAACGACTATGGTCAGGGGCAGTTGTTCTTTTGTCCGCAACTCGAAAGAGCCGTCGTAGTCGGTGACGGTGCCATCTCCGCTCCCCTTCACGAGGATGCTGGCGCCGATGAGTGGGTCATTGCTCGATGCATCCAATACTTCGCCTTTTACGACCGTCTGTGATAGTGCAGGGAAGGAAAACACAAAGAGGAACAGGGTCAAAACTCCAATAGGTGTAAGAAATTTCATACGCTTCAGATTTCAAAACCTAATTCAAGGTTAGCCAAACCGAACGCCAATTTAGCTAAATTTTGTTACCGTCAAACTTAATATTCTCAAGAAAAAGGTGCACCCTGGTTTTTTGAGCTGTTTTTGAAGAGTGCCGGTATTTGTTTTTGAGGTAATTTTTTTAAAAACAATGGGCCGTTTTCAGCACGTGCGTGGTTTATTGGCATCATGCACCAGGTCCATTGCCGGCGAGCAGGCCGCTCAATGCGCCCAGGATAGATTCCATTTACAAAATAGTGAGGATGGAGATGGCCAGCCCCGCAGCTATGGCTCCCAGTTTTTTTCGGGAAATGTATTGGTGGCTCGAACTATCCATTTCAAAAAGTATGACCGTCGCAATGTGGAGCAACGAACCTATGGCGAAACCCAATATGCCGGATTGAAGTCCCGGTGGGATTATAGCAATGCTGGCTAATAATGCGCCCAACGGCGACATGGTAGCAAATACTATTAGGCACAGCCATACGATTCGCTTCTTCAGCTTTGACATCAGCAGCATTATCACCAAGGCAAAAGCCGCCGGAATGTGGTGCAGCACGATGCCGAACAGAAAGTGGTTGGAGGTGTGGCTGTGCCCGGCGTGCAGCTCGTGCAATTGCCCATAATAACTGAGTGGAATACCTTCGATAAAAGCGTGGATGCCCAGCCCCGCCATCACCGAAATAACGAACCCGATGGACACCTTATGTGGCGCATGGATGTGACCGTGTTCCACCCCCGCCGACAGTTGTTCGAGCAGGAGCTGCATGAAAAATCCGCCCAAAATCCACAGGCCGGTGTAGCCTTCGCCACTGCTGAATACGCTGGGCATCAAGTGCAAAACTGTGATGCCTAAAATGTAGGCGCCGCTAAACGATAGCACCACCTGGAGCAGTCCTTTTTTTTCTTTTTGAAAATAAAATCCTGCACCCCCGCCAAGAATCACGGTGCCGAAGAGTAGTATGTATTGCCAGGTGGGCATGACTTCAGGGTTTCATATTTTCCAATGTCAGGTACTTCTGCGACAACCAATAAATCGCCCCGGCCGTCAAACATCCGAGAATGCTGCCGGCCAGCACGTCGAGCGGGTAGTGTACCCCGACGTAAACCTGGGCAAAACCGATGGTTGCCGCCCAGAGGAGCAAAGGTATTTTTATCCACCGGAAAACCCGGCCCAAAGTCAGGCATAAAAACACGGCCATGCTAAAATGATTGGCGGCGTGGGAGGAGGGGAAGCTGTAACCGCTGCCACAGCTCACCAGCAGGTGAATATCGGCGGGGGCATCGTACACTTTGCAGGGACGTGCCCTACGCACATTCTTTTTTATCAGTTGGCTGCTCAAGGCATCGGAAACCCCCACCGTGAGGGCAAGGGCTATGAGGCAGTAAATACCTTGCTTTTTGAAATTGAGGAGCAGAAAACTCAGCAAAAAAAGGTACAGTGGAAACCAGGTGTAAGGGTTGCGTAGCAGCGGCAGCACCGCATCGAAAAACGGGTGGTGCCATCCGCCATTTATCAGATGAAACATCTGCTCGTCCCATTGAAGTAGTTCCGTCATAATCATAGTTATCTATGGCACCTTCCCTCAAACAATTTTCGCCGGTTTTGCCATGAAATTGCACAATTTATACAGCACCCTCGCTCCCACGTTGCCGTCCCATTCGTTGCCCACTCCCGCCACTTCGCATAGGTCGAAGCCAATGATTTCGCGGCCGCTTTCCACTACGGTTTTCAACAGGAACATGGCCTCGTGATATTGCAAGCCCCCAGGCACGGGCGTGCCGGTACCGGGGCAGAGTTCGGGGGCGAGGCCGTCAATGTCGAAACTGATGTACACCCGTTCTGGCAGCGCGGCTACGATTTGCTTGCAAAGCTTCGCAAACGTGAGGCCTTCGAACTGTTGTTCCCGAAGATGCTGGTCAGTCCATACTTGTACCCGGCCATTGGAAGCCTTCGTGCGCTGCACCTCTTCTTCGCAATAATCGCGAACACCCACCTGCACCAATTTTGTCAGCGCTTTCAACTTCAGGGCATTGTAAAAAATGGAAGCGTGGGAATACTCGAATCCTTCGTAGGCAGCCCGCATATCTTGGTGGGCGTCAATTTGCAGTACGCCGAACGCTCCGTAATGGTGGGCTAAGGCTTCGAAGTAGCCGAGGGGAACGCTGTGTTCGCCGCCCACGATACCCACGTGTTTTCCCTGGCGGAGCAATGCGGAAGTTTGTTCGAATACCCAGCTTTTCAGCAGGCGGCAGGCGTCGTTGATTTTTTCAAGTATCGCAGCCATTTGAAGGTCGGAGGCAGGGTCGCCTCCATTTTCCAAAAAATCAATATAGGCATTCGCTAAGGGCCGTAGCTCCTCGTTGCGGTTGGTCCACGACAGGTCCGAATG
>SCUG01000188.1 GCA_004297645.1 Saprospiraceae bacterium
GAGGCCGTACATTTTGACCAGGGTAGCTACAACCTCGATTTCAGCGGCTTAGTGCTGGGATACGTGCCCAACTCTTTCAAGGTCATTCACCCAACATTCAGCTTCCAGATGGGGAGTGGAAAATTAAAGGTGAGTGGCGAGGACGACGACGGCATTTTCGTCGTGCAACCCGCCGCAGGTGCCGAACTCAATGTATTTAGATGGTTTAAGTTGGGCCTCAAAGGCGGGTACCGTTTCGTTTCAGATGTGAACAGGCCGGCGTTGAGCGGCAGCGATGTCTCCTCCTTTTTTGCGGATTTGACGTTCCGCTTCGGCTGGTCGTGGGGAGGGCAGTGAGCAATTGCCCGGTTAAATACGGGAATAGTTTTGTTTAGATAAGTAGTTACAAATGTTACCGGGGCACCCGGCTGTTGAATGGCGTCCCGGTATTTTTTTGTGCCTTGCAATGGGCATTTAACAAACTTTAACCGCCTACCTTTGTGCCATCTTCAATAAGGCTGTCGTCTTACCGTTTGAATAAAAAAAAGCAAACCATGCAAAAGCAATTTCTTTCGATTTTACTGATGTTGCTCGCCGGGGCTGTATCTGCCCAGAATTATACCAGCCAGGAGGACTCCGACCCGCAGGCCAAGAAAATTTTACAGAAAATGCGTCTGAAGTACGAGGCTTACCCGGTGATGGAAGCGGCTTTTACGCTGACTTTTGAAATACCGGAACAGCCCGTGGAAACGCAAAAAGGAACGCTCATTCAGCAGGGCGAAAAATACCGCCTTAATCTACACGACCGCACGATTGTTTCCGACGGGAAATCGGTGTGGCTGTACGTTCCGAAAAACAAGGAGGTGCAAATCAACGACGTGGACGACGAGACAGAAGAAGGCACCATCAATTCGCCCAAAGATTTGTTCCGGGCCTACGAATGGAAAAACTACATCTATGCGCTTCTCGACGAATTCTCTGAAAAGGGCCGGGTCATCCAACAGATAGAGTTCAAGCCTATCGCGAAAGATTCCGACTTCTCTAAAATCCGGCTCACCCTCGACAAGAAAACACTGGATGTAGTGAGCATCAAATCATTTAGCAAGGATGGCTCCCGCTATACTTTGGACGTGAACAAACTCTCCTCTGGAGGTACCGTTTCTCCCACTACTTTCACCTTCTCCAAAACCGACTGTCCCGCCTGCCACTTCGAGGATTTGCGCATAGATTAAAACCTCATTCTCTTACTCAATGCCAATAGGTACTTTCAGCCTTTGGCACAGGGCAGAGGTTGTGCCAACCTATTTCCGTAACCGTTATTGCGACTTACAAAACACAGGCCGCCGACACTGGAGTCCGGCGATACATTGCCCCACATTTTTGTTATACACTCAACTGATTCAGGCGACCGACAATTGCTTCTCTATCTGACCGGCCTTGATGCTTCGGACGGTGGAGCCGGCGCCGGTTTTTGCCAACGGCAAGGTGAAATAAACAGTGGTGCCCTCGCCCAGTGCAGATTCCAGCCAAATGCTGCCGCCGCTTTCTTCCACTATCCGCTTGCAAATAGACAGGCCGAGGCCGGTGCCGGGGTATTGCTCCAAATTGTGGAGCCGGGTGAACATGTCGAATACCTTTTGGTGGTAATCCGCTTCTATCCCGATGCCGTTATCTATCACCGAAATGAGGGCCATCCCGTCATCGGTTTCCGTGGCCTCTATGCGAATGCACGGATTGGGTTTATCATTGTAGGTGAGGGCATTTTCCACTAAGTTTTGCATCAGTCTCATCATGCTGGTATAGCTGGCTATTACAGCGGGCAATGGCGCTATTTTTATCCCTGGCTTCTTTTCGCCGGCATGTTCTTTCACCAATTCCAGCGTGGTGTGCAACACCTCATCCATATCCACAACTTCGTGTGCAAGTTCTTTTTGCCCGCCTATTTTCGAGTAGGCTAAAATATCATTGAGCAAGCGGTTCATGTGGTTGGCGTATTCTTTTGCATAGCCGATGAAGGCCATCAGGTTGGGGTCTTTCTGGTTTTTCAGCCGTCGCTGAATAAGGCCGATGAAGCTGATGACATTCCGCAGGGGCGTGCGCAGGTCGTGGGAGGCGACAAAGGCGAACCTTTCCAACGCTTCATTGGAAATGCGCAGCACTTCGGTCTGTCGCGCTACTTCTTCCCGGAGGTTGGTGTTGAAGCGTTTCTTCTGCCGGTAAAAAAAGAGCATGGATGCGAGCAAAGCGAGGAGAAGGGCCGACACCCCCAAGGCGGCATAAACCAATAGGTGCTGGGCGTGTAATTTGGCTTCCAGAAGCTGGTAATCCTTTTCCCTCAGGCCGATGTTGAGCATGGTTTGGTTGCGGTCGTGGTGCAGGGCCATTTCCATTTGGTGGAGGCTGTCTTGCCGTTCGAGGTAAGCACTTTGCAGCGCAAAAGCATCCTTGAAATCGTTTTGTGTAATGGCATCCTGAATGAGTTGCATGCTGGTTTCTTTCAGCAAATACGAGTTTTTACTTTCAATGGCATACTGCAAGGCTTCGTTGGTCAGCCGGATGCCTTCGGAGCGGCGGCCCGTGTGCAGGTAGATGGTACCAAGGTTGCGGCGGACGTTGTACTTGTATTCCCCGTGCACGTCAGCGGGATGCTTCGACATCCATTCCGTGGCTTTGGTGAGATAGGCTTCTGCTGTTTCAAAATTATGCGTGGCGATGTAGTACTCGGCCAGGTTGGAGTACACATTGGGGGCACTATCCGTGAACTTAATGGATTCGACGAGTGACACTGCCCGCTTCCCGTAAGTTATGGCGTTCGGGATGTTGTTTTGCATAAAATACAAATAGCCCTGTGCGTCGTAAGCATCTATCAGCGTAAGGGTGTCTTTCAGCTCTTTCAGCAAATCAATGGCTTCAAAAAATGCGAGGCATTCGTCTTTAGCGGGGGAGTTGACTGCCTTTGCAAAATACTTTTCCTGAGTGAGGTACCCCAAGGCATAATACGCCAGGGCGATGCTTTCCTTGTCTTTCGAAAGTTGGGCTACCTCAAGGTTTTGATGAAACAACTGGTCAGCTTTGTCTAAGTACCCCAAATCGGTATAGATGTAGCCTTCTCCCAGTAATAGCCCCGACTCCAGAACCGGCGAAGGATTTTCACGCAGATAATTCTTTAGCTGATTGATGATATGGAAGTACCCGTCGTAGTCGCCACGATTGCTCAACTTAAAGGTCGAATCTATCAGAGAATGGATGTTGTCAGGCGTGATGGTCAGGTTTTGGCCACACAGTGAAAGGGGCAGCAGCAGGAGCAGCAGTAATGTTTTGTTCATAATTTTCGAATTGGCGGGGGGACGTCGGATTCTTCACTGGGCAAAAAGCATGCAAGAAATGAACGAATACTGCACCAAAATTGCCAATTTAGAGTTTTTCACTTTACATCAAGCGCCATGAAAAAGATACTTTTCCCTCTTCTGCTGTTGGCCGGCTTTGGCCCCGCCGCTCAGGCTGGCACTTTTACAGAATACCACGCCTTACTTTGCGGCACTATTATCGAACTTGGCCCCGTGGGTTATCCCAATTGGAATCCGGCCACCGTCATCAAAGAGCCGGAGCATGGCCAGGTATTCATCTTTACTAACCAGCCATACCCCGACTCGATGTTTTACAAATCGGATTATGGCTACCTCGGCCAGGACACCTTCGTGGTAGTATGCGCGCACGCAACTCAAATCACCTGCGACACTGGCATTTACATCATTTCCGCCGTTGGCTGCCCGCCCATCTTCGCCTTCACCGAAACGCATGACATCACCTGCGACAGCACCCTGCTCGTGCCGGGGCTGGGCTACCCCGTCTGGACAACGCCCAAAATAGAGCAACCTCCCCAACACGGCACCGCCACCATCCTGAGCGCCAATTCGGCGGACCTCGACACCCTGATGTATGTGCCGGCGCCTGACTTTTCGGGCGCCGATACCGTTATCGTGACCTGCGCCCATGCCACCCAAATCACTTGCGAAACCGGCATTTACATTTTCGACGTCTCCTGCGTGAATGCAACAGGGGATACCGGCCGGGGCCTGGCGTTGAGCGTTTTCCCCAACCCTGTGCGCGGTACGCTGCACATAAAGGCCGCGGTGCCCATCGAGCGGCTGGTACTCGCGGCGGCTTCGGGAACAGTGGTTCAAGCCATTGAAATGAAGTCCTCATTGCCGGAGGCGACGCTGAATTTGCACGGCATTGCGCCGGGATGCTACTTTCTCACAGTTTGGAGCAGTACGGAAATGGCGAGCCGGAAAATAATCGTCGCCTGGTAGGGCCGTCACAAAGAGGGCGGGCCGTAAGTGGTTTCGGTGAGGCGGATATTCTTTCCACTCATCTGCCGTTTTATTTTGATGATAAAAAGCTTCTCGTTATCGTCGTGGCCGATGGTCACGGTGCACCTTTGTGCCTCCAGTGCCACAGCCAACCGCGAGAAAATATCACATCCGCCGAGGTGGGCATCATCAAAACAACCCGGTGGCAGGGTGACCGGCCACCACACCGGAAACTTACGCTGCATGTGGGCCATCAATTTCAGTCCATAGAATTTCACAAAAAATACAACCATTGACTACTTTCGCAAAATGACCTCTATCCTAAGGGGGATAAGAGGACGGCATTTCATCATATTTATCAGTAAAACAGCCATTCAATACAATGAAAAGAGCACTTTTTATCACTACGTTTCTGATGGCCGGACTCATGGCCTGCAATTCTCAAAATGTGGCAAATGAAAAAACCACAACTAAAACAGGAACCACAGAGACGGAAGCCCAGGTGCTCCCATACCACGACCTCAGCGTAGAAGAATTTCGCCAAAAAATGGCAGAACCCGGCATCGTCCTGATGGATGTCAGAACACCGGAAGAAATTGCAAATGGCAAAATCAACGGTGCCACAGAGTTGGACTATCATGGGGCCAATTTCGAGGCGGAAATCACCAAGCTCGACAGAACAAAGACTTATCTGGTGTACTGCCGCAGTGGCAACCGCAGCGGAAAAACCTGCAACCTCATGGCCGGAATGGGGTTCAAAAACCTTTACAACCTGAAGGGCGGGTACAACGCCTGGTCCCAGCAGTAAATTCAGCCTTTATTATAACTTTAGCACCCTGGCTTTTTGAATCCAAACCAGAGACGTGCATTATTAACACCTCTCAACATGTCAATTATAGAATTTCTTCAGCAACCATGGCACTGGGCGCCAGCCGGTGTTATTATTGGTTTGATGGTGCCGGCCCTTTTAATTATCGGCAATAAGCAATTTGGCATTTCCAGCAGCCTGCGTCACATTTGCGCAGCCTGCATCCCTGCCGGCATTCCCTTTTTTCAATATGACTGGAGGCAAAACACATGGAGCCTTTTTTATGTCTCCGGCATTGTACTCGGAGGCTGCATCGCCGCCTGCTTCCTCAGCGATCCCGACCCTGTAAAAGTAGCACCGGCGCTGGCAGAAAGCCTGGCCCGGGACGGCATCACTGACTATTCGAACATGATACCCGTCCAAATTTTCAACTGGCACAACCTGTTCAGCTTGAAAGGGCTGTTTTTTTTCATCATCGGCGGGTTTATGGTAGGTTTCGGTACCCGTTATGCCGGCGGCTGCACCAGCGGCCACAGCATCAGCGGCTTAGCCAACCTGCAACTACCCTCCCTAATAGCCACCATTGCCTTTATGGCAGGAGGGTTCATTTCTGCCAATCTGCTCATCCCCTTTTTGTTAAAACTCTAAGCCCATCCGGGGAAACAATAAAATACCAACCATGAGTGAAGTAAAATCGAACATCGAAAACCCGCAAGTTGCCAAAACGCAGCCGCTGGGTTGGCATCTCTTAAAATACTTAGCGGCCGGTGCATTCTTCGGCATCGTGCTCGTAAAATCGGAGGTTATTTCCTGGTTTCGCATTCAGGAGATGTTCCGGCTGCAATCGTTTCACATGTATGGCGTCATCAGCACTGCCGTGGTTGTAGGGGCCATTTCCATCCTCTTTTTAAAAAAATTTAAGGTGAAAACCCTTGACGGAGAAGATATCATTTTCCAAAAAAAAACCTTTAATAAGGGCCAAATATACGGCGGCCTCATCTTCGGCATCGGGTGGGCCATCACCGGAGCCTGCCCCGGCCCGCTGTTTGCGCAGGTAGGCGCAGGCGCCACGGTCATCGTCGTCACCATCATGAGCGCCATCGCCGGCACATGGGTGTACGGATGGCTCCGCGACAAACTGCCACATTGATTTTGCGGCAGTAGCCTGGCCCTTGGCTGGGGCATCCGTTTCATAGCCCGGCAGTTTGTATTTTTACCCCAAAGAACAAACCACACATGCCCATCAGGCACCTATTTCAATTTCTATTTTTCTGCGGGTCGCTGCCGCTTTGCGGGCAGGAGTTGCCCCGTGTGCTCAACTTTTCGAGGGCCAGCTACGCTGCGCAAAATCAAAACTGGGCGGTGGCGCAAGCGCCGGAGGGCACACTATTTTTCGCCAATAACGCCGGGCTGCTCGAATACGACGGCGCCCGGTGGCGGAGTTTCCGGTTGCCCGGCGGGCAGGTGATGCGGGCAGTAGCCTGCCACGACGGGCGCGTTTATGCAGGTGGCTTCGCAGAGTTCGGCTATTTCGAACCCGACTCTACCGCCCGGTGGCGTTACCATTCCCTCAGCGCAACTCTCCAGAGCGACAAAGCCCATCGCGAAGAAATCTGGCACATCCTCGTCTGGCCCCAAACCGGTGAGGTATTCTTCCAGTCTTTCTCCACCATTTACAAATACGATGGCAGCACCACCACCCAAATCGCCCCTCCGGGCAACATCATGTTTTTGGAAAATGTGAACGGCCAGGTATATTTTCAGGCCATCGGTCGCGGGCTGTTCGAACTTCTGCCTCAAGGAGGCTTTCGCTTTCTCGAAGGGTCGGAATTGCTGGCTGGTTCCATCGTCACTTTTATTTTGCCGCAGGCAAATGGTGGGTTGCTGACCGGCACCCGCAACAGCGGCCTCTACCTCTATGCCGCCGGCCGGTGCCAACCCTGGGCCTCCCCGCTCAACGTGCAATTGAAAACCCTCCAGCCCAACAAAGCCGTGCATCTCAACGACGGTGGCGTCGCCATCGGCACCGTCCTCAGCGGGGTGTTCATCCTCGACTCCCTGCAAAACCTGCGCTACCACCTCCACCGCGAAAACGGACTCCAAAACAACACCGTCCTCGCTATGCTCACCGACCAATCTGGCAACCTGTGGCTTGGCCTTGACAAAGGAATAGACCTCATCGAACTCAACTCCCCGCTGACCTGGTTCACCGACCTCTCCGGGCGCATCGGCATGGTTTATTCCGCCGCCCTTCATGCGGGGAAACTATACATAGGCACCAACCAAGGGGTTTTTTATAAAAAAATGAACCCCGCCTCCGCTGGCAAATTCAGCCAGGTGCCAGGCACCCAGGGGCAGGTTTGGCAACTGGAAGTCTTCGAAGGCCAACTTCTCTGCGGCCACAATGAGGGCACCTTTTTGATAAAAAACGACCGCGCAGAAAAAATCTCCGATATCACTGGCGGCTGGACCACACTGCCGTTGCCGGGCCACGAAGACCTGCTCGTGCAGGGTACTTACACAGGGCTTGTGGTTTTTCAAAAAAACCGAACCGGCGCATGGGCATTCAGCCACCGGGTGGAGGGCTTCTCCGAACCCGTAAAGGAAATGGCCTTCGATAGCAGTGGCGCGCTGTGGCTCGCCCATCCCAACCGCGGGTTGTGGCGCGTCCGGCTCAGCGCCGATACCCGGCACATCGCCGAATTGCGGCAATTTGGCGAGGCAGATGGCCTGCCAGCCGATTTTAATACCGGCCTCGTGCATTGGCAGGGCCGCCTTTGCATGCACGCGGGCACCACCTGGTTCCGGGTGGAAGGCGGGCGGCCGGCTCTCTTGCCGCCCGGTAGTTCGCCGGCCGAAGGGGCACACGTGCTCGCATTATCGCCAGATGAATGGTTCGAGGTTTTCCCCGAAAGAGTTCTTTACCATGCCGGAACTCAGAAGTTGGACTTCCCAGTAGCATTAGTATCCGGCTATGAAAAAATCGTGAAGCTGTCGTCGGAATCCTTCCTCTTTTGTCTTGAAACAGGTTACGCTATTTGGCAAAAAGACACACACGCCACATTTGCGGCTACGCCGCAAAACAAACTCGCACTCAGCGCCGTGGAAGTGCTGTCCGGCCCGTCGCGTTGGTATTTCCCAATGGCCATGACCGGCGAGCTGACCCTGCCGGCCCGTTGGAACGGACTGCGGCTCTATTTTTCGATGCCTTTTTTTACAAAAAAAATTCCGCTCCGTTGGTCGTTGTACTATTCATCTGGCTACGGCAGGGAGGAGAAAGTGCGCTCTGCGGCGCATCATTCAGAGGATTTTGTGGAGCTGACGAACCTGCCGCCGGGTAGCTACCGGTTCGAGATTTCAGCACCGGAGAACCAGAGTAGTGCCAGTTTTCATTTTATTATCCGCCGCCCCTGGTGGCAAACCTGGTGGGCGGCGATGATGTGGTTGGCCTGTGCCGCCGCGGTTGTATTTTTAGTTGAAAAATTCAACCGCCGCCGCCTCCGTAAACAGCGGGAAGATTTGCAAAAAGAAAAAGAAAAGGAACTCGCCGCCCAGCGCATGGAGGCTGAAAAAGAACTTTTGCATGCAGAAGTTGACAACAAAAACCGGGAGCTTTCCAACGCCACCCTCAGCCTCATCCGCAAAAACGAAACCCTGCTGGCCCTGAAAACCGAACTGGAAAAAGTGGAACTCGCACGCCACGATTTCGGCCGCCTTGACCGCCTCATTGATGCCCACCTCTCTGGCGATCAAGATTGGGGAATGTTCGAGGAGGCCTTCAATCAGGTACACGATGAATTTTTCAAAAAACTGAAAACCCAATTCCCCGAACTCACCCCTGGCGATCTTCGCCTCGCCGCGCTCCTGAGGCTCAACCTTTCCTCAAAAGAAATAGCCTCCCTGCTCGGCATCTCGGTGCGGGGCGTAGAAAATAAACGATACCGCCTCCGCAAAAAAATGGGGCTTGGCGAACAGGCCAACCTCGCCGGCTTTTTGATGGAGGTTTAGTAAGGGAGGCTGTATCATAAGTCAACGCTGGAATTAGCTTGACAATTTTTATTTCAACACAGAGACACGGAGGCACAGAGAACCAAACTCAACTCTGTGTTTCTGTGCCTCTGTGTTGAAGAATTTGGTCAC
>SCUG01000189.1 GCA_004297645.1 Saprospiraceae bacterium
CGCCGCCTCCGGCGGTGCCGGGGGGAGGGGATATTGGGGGCTTCGCCCCCAAACCCCTAAGCCAGCGAAGCCAACGCCAAATACCCGGGATGGACAAAACCTAACGCTCGACAGTATAATTATGAACAACATTATCCAACAACTCGCCGCTGATTTTGCCGCCGTATTCGACGGCAAGCCCTGGTATGGTTCCAATTACCGGCAACTCATCTCAGACATCACCCCGGAGGAAGCACTCGAACTGCCGGCCAACGGTCACTCGATTGTTCGCATTTTGTGGCACATGGTGAAATGGCGCAAAGCCCTCAGCGAACGCTTGCTGGGCAACACCTCCTACCGCACCAGCGACGGCGACCCCGACAACTGGCGGGACACAGCCACCCTCGACGCTCAAAGCTGGGACGAAGCCAAAAAACAATACGACGCTCTGCAAGAAGTCATCGTTTCGGAGCTGCGGCTCCGCAACGACGCCTTCCTCGACATCGAATTCCTGCCAGGAAAAACCTACCGCTGGCTGGCCTTCGGCGTGCTCCATCACGACCTTTACCATCTGGGGCAAATCGCTCTTTTGAAAAATATTATCCGCGCTAAAAACTAACCGGGCTGCACTTAGATGTTGAGGAAACACACGCCCAACTTACACGAAAGGTTAATTGAAATGGCAGACATTGCCTCCAAACAAATCGCACCATGAAACTTGTATTCATTATTGGCTTCGGCAGTTTTATCGGAGGTACCGGGCGTTACCTGTCCCAGCTTTGGGTTCACAAATACCTGCCGGTCATTTTCCCGTATGGCACACTGGCCGTCAACATCAGTGGTTGTTTTCTGATAGGTGTGATTTACGCCCTTTCGGAAAAGGGGAATTTGCTGTCGCCAGAATGGCGCATGTTTTTGGCCACAGGCATTTGCGGCGGATTCACCACCTTTTCAGCTTTCGCCTATGAAAACCTGATGCTGATGCGCGATGGTGAATTTTTCTACGCCCTTTTGTACACCGGGCTGAGCGTTTTGCTTGGCATGCTGGCGGCCTACGCAGGTATTTTTGTCATCAAACTTTTTTGAAAATGGAACTCAGCAAAGACTCGAAATTGCTCCGCATCTTCATCGGCGAATTGGACAAAGCCGGACATACACCGTTGTACGAAGCCATTGTTTACGCAGCCAAGAAAAACGGCATCGCCGGAGCTACGGTGTTGCGGGGCATCATGGGTTTTGGCGCCAACAGCAGGGTGCAAACGGCCAAAATACTACATCTGTCGCAAGACCTGCCCATTGTGGTGGAAATTGTGGACCATCTCGATAAAATAAACGCCTTCATCCCCAAACTGAATGAGTTATTTGCACAAGCTGATTGCGGTGGCTTGGTCACCATTGAGAAAGCCGAGGTCTGGTTTTACAAACCCAGTAAAAAGAAGAGGTAAATCAATCGAGTTTAAGCACATCCAGAAAAGCCTTCTGCGGCACCTCCACCGAGCCAATCTGGCGCATTTTCTTTTTGCCCTTTTTCTGTTTTTCGAGCAGCTTCCGCTTCCGCGTAATATCCCCGCCGTAGCATTTTGCCGTCACGTCTTTCCGCATAGCGGAGATGGTTTCTCTGGCGATGATTTTAGCGCC
>SCUG01000190.1 GCA_004297645.1 Saprospiraceae bacterium
GCAAGCCGCGAAAGATATTCCCGCCACCAATCACAACTGCCACCTGAACTTCCATCTCGACCAACTCTTTTATTTGCCCGGCATAATGATGAATCATGGCGGGTTCGATGCCGAAGCTTTGCGTCCCCATGAGCGATTCTCCACTAAGTTTAAGTAGTATTCTATTATACTTCACGGCCATTGTTCAACGGTTTTCCCCTTCTTACAGGGTTTGTTTGTTTAAAGGTGCAAAAGGGTGGTTGGGCGAAGTTTGCAAACTAACGGCGATTCACAAAAGAAGGCATAAAAAAAGGCGAATTAAAAATTTAATTCGCCTTTACAGGTTTTAGGTTTTTAACCAAGCTCAACATGCTTGAAAGCTGTCACCGTCAAATCAGGGTCTAAGCCCTTGAGATATTCCCTGACTGTCAGTTTGTTGTTTTTCACGAAACTCTGGTTGAGCAGCGTATTCTCCTGATAGAATTTATTGAGTTTGCCTAAGGCAATTTTTTCCAGAATAGCTTCCGGCTTACCTTCCTGGCGAGCTTGCTCTTTCCCGATTTCAATTTCTTTTTCAATAACCGAAGTGGGCACGTCAGCCTTGTCCACCGCCACTGGCCGCATGGCAGCCACCTGCATCGCAACATCTCTTCCAGCATCGAAGAAGCTATCTCCAGCTTTGCTGAGTCCTACTAAAACGCCGGCACGGTTGCCCATGTGGATGTAAGGCGCTATTTGAGCGGATTCGAGTTTTTCATAAGCAGCGATTTCGATTTTCTCACCAACCACACCGACCTGTTCGATAACTTTTTCGCCAATGGTGATGCCATTGTAAGCGAGATTCAAAAGATCTTCAGTGGTACTGGGAAAGTGGTCGAGTGCAGCCTGAGCAAACTCACGGGTCAATTTCACAAAGGCTTCATTCTTGGCGACGAAGTCCGTTTCGCAGCTCAATTTTACGATGACCCCTTTCTTTTTATCGTTTGAAATAAGGGCGATGACCGCGCCTTCCTTGGCTTCTCTATCGGCTCTATTGGCAGAGAGTTTCTGGCCTTTTTTACGAAGAATTTCAATGGCTTTACTGGTGTCGCCTTCGGCTTCGGAGAGCGCCTTTTTGCAATCCATCATACCGGCGCCCGTCAAGTCGCGCAGTTTTTTTACTTCAGCGGCTGTAAACATGGTCGTTCTATTTTTGAATGTTAAATGTTAGCAGTTTATGAATGAAAACAGCGTGCTGTTGAGAGCGTATTATCATTCAAGATGGTGCCGTGGCAAGCGCGTTCTTCTAACGAGTAGCCAACGGCAATTCTGCTATTCCGCAGCGGGTTGATCAATGGCCGTTTTTTCTTCACTGGCCTTGTTGGAGGTGCGCTCTTCCAGTCCTTGGCGAATGGCATCCGTCAGGTAGCGTGTAATAACGGCGACCGATTTTGATGCATCATCATTGGCTGGTACCGGGAAATCTACTTCGCCGGGGTCTGAGTTGGTATCCACCATAGCCAAGGTCCGTATGCCAAGGCGTTTTGCTTCGGCGATAGCAATGTGCTCGCGCTCAATATCCACGACAAAAACAGCAGCGGGCAGGCGGCTGAGGTCCTCGATGCCTCCCAATACTTTGACCAATTTCAGGCGCTCCCGCTCCATGGTGAGGCGCTCTTTTTTGGTCAGGTTTTGAGCGGTGCTATCGGCTAACATGCGTTCAATTGTCTGCATTTTTTTCACCGATCGTTTGATGGTGGCAAAGTTGGTCATCATGCCTCCGAGCCAACGCTCTGTGACGAAAGGCATGCCGACAGATTGAGCCGATTGCGAAACAATGTCGCGGGCTTGTTTCTTGGTGGCCACGAAGAGAATTTTGCGGCCAGATTTGGCGATGGCTTTCATCGCATTGGCAGCTCGATCCAGGCATTCGGAAGTGCGGTTCAGGTCAATGATGTGGATGCCCTTGCGCTCCATAAAAATATAGGGAGCCATTTTGGGGTTCCACTTTTTGCGCATGTGGCCAAAATGAACGCCAGCATCGAGTAATTCTTGATATGTGGGTTTTGCCATTTTTTTGAAATTTGCTGTTGGCGGCCGGCAATCAGCCATTGGCGGCTGAAAGCCAAAGGCCTGATTAACGTTTGGAGAACTGGAAGCTCTTTCTTGCTTTAGGTTTACCGTACTTCTTGCGCTCCACTTGACGTGCATCGCGTGTGAGGTACTTTTTTTCCTTGAGCAGTTTGCGAAAGTCGGCGTTCAGCGTGACGAGGGCGCGGGAAATACCCATGCGCACAGCCTCGGCCTGTCCTTTGTATCCACCGCCATCCACGTTGATTTTCACATCGTACAAGTTGGCCTCAAGGTTGACAGTAGTAAAAGGATCCGTCACACTTGATTGAACGTGGATTTGCGGGAAGTACTCTTTGTAGTCCTTGCCGTTCACTTTGATGTTGCCCTGACCTTTGGTCAGATACACCCTGGCGACAGATGCTTTCCTTCTCCCTATGGCATTTATCATTTCCATAATTGCTGATTTTCCTGTTAAAAGTTAAAGGGTTGGGGTTTTTGAGCAGCATGGGGATGCTCGGTACCTGCATACACGTGTAGTTTCTTAATCATCGCCCGGCCCAGTTTGTTTTTGGGCAGCATCCCACGGACCCCTTTTTCAATGACGGTGAAGGGTTTCCGCTCCTGAAGGCTACGCGCAATTTCGTGGCGCAGACCACCGGGATACCCCGTGTAATGGAGATATTCTTTTTGGTCTAACTTGCTGCCGGTGAAGCGGATTTTTTCGGCGTTGACGACAATTACATTGTCTCCGGTATCAACATGGGGCGTAAAAGAGGGCTTGTGTTTTCCTCTGAGCACGCTGGCAATGCGGGAAAATAAGCGGCCTGCTGTCTGGCCTTCCGCATCAACGACGTACCATTTGCGCTCCACCTCTTCATTCTTCGCTGACTGAGTTCTGTAGCTCAAGGTATTCACGATTGTTCTGCGTTTAAACTGTGAAAAATAAAATCTTGGATGTGCCTTTTTCAAAGGCGGCTGCAAATGTAGGTTTCTTTCTAAGAAAAACAAGCCCTCTGTTTAAAAATTATCCTATGGAGTACTCGTAACTGATTGAAAAACAGCTAAAATTTCGCACGAGAATTTTCAGCTACGCATTTCCACCATGAATTACAAGAGGTAAAAAGTGAAGCACCAGCCAGAGCCTGTTTATTTAAAAATATTACCGAATATGGGGAGAGAAAAGAATAGAGGGCGGGCGCATTTTAAGCAAAAGCCAGTTTGGATGCCTTGCCCCACAATGGCAAAGTGCCTAACAACGGGGCTTAATGTTGATAAAATATCGTGGCATAGGCTACGCCAAATCTCTCAAATCACGCAAGAATCCATTCAGGCCGGCATCCTTCATGCGCAGTTGCAGTTTCTCGGCATCCCTCTTTTGGGCGAACGAACCGAGGATGACTTTATACACCGTTTTTCCATTCAACTCGTTGATGTTTACAACGATGGCCTCACCAAATTGGCGTTGGAGCTTTTCGGCGTTGATGAGCACGTTGCCATAGTCGGCGAATACGCCCATCTGCACTCCCCAGCCTTCAGCGGGTTGCCTTTTTACATCGAAGAGAAAAAGGCCCTGACCTGAAGTAATGGCGGCCAATACATCTTCAGGTACCGCAGCCAAACCGGCAGCAGCGTCGCGGCGGCGGAAGGCATCGGCTACTGCTTTGCCGGCATTCACCCTGCCATAGCCATACTTGGGGGAATGGCCATTGGTGTATTCACTTGGGCTGCCGATTTTGTCCGCCGTAGTTTGCAAAATATCTTTCACCTCTTTGGCCGTCAGGCCGGGATGCGCCGAGAGCATGAGCGCACAGATACCGGCTACGATGGGTGTAGAACCCGACGTGCCGCCGAAATGCTTGTAAGGGCCGGGGCGGTCCAATCCGTCGGCCCAGTACTTAAAGGCACCGCCGCCGCGTTCGGTGGTGCCGGGGTCCCACCAGGCTCGGGCGGCGAGCAAGGGCCAGTCGCCATTGGACGGCGCTACTACGGAAACTTCCCGCCCCTGATTGGAATAGCCGGCATAGCGGTCTTTACTATCGCAGGCTCCCACGCATATCACATCGGGATGGGCTGCGTAAAAGTTGACATAATCGAAGCCTTCATTGCCTGCTGCGAAAAGGATAATGCAGCCTTTGCCTTTGCGGCCTTGACTGGCAGCTTTGGCGATGGCCTCTTCCTTCAGGGAATTGAGGGCATAGCGGGCATCAGTGGTACCCCAACTGCACGAGATGATGTCAGCGCCGTTGCTGGCGCAATATTCAAACATCTGCTCGGTAGCCCTTGCGCTGAATGAAGTGCCGTTCACTGGCATAAATTTGGCATTCGGCGCCACCCCGACCATGCCCTGCCCATTGGCGGCAGCCACTGCAAGACTGGACACTGGAGTGCCATGCGTGAAGGTGGGGTCGCCATCAGTGATACGATCCGATTGGGTCCACAAATCATAGGGCCGGTACACTTTATCTTTCAGGTCGGGGTGAGCTATATCTATTCCGTTGTCAATGACAGCCAGTACTACTTGTGATGAGCCAAGGTTGCCAATGCGCTGCCAGGCATCTACTATTTTGGCATCGGCACCTTTAAGCGTAGCGTAGTTAGCACCGGGGATGAAGCCTTGGTTTTGCAGGTGCCATTCCTGAGAGAAAAGCGCATCTTTAGGCAGGGTGATTTCGTATTCATCCAGTAGCATGTCCATATCCGGTTCGGCCACTTTCACCAATGACACCTTCTGGAGAAGCCCGGCCACTTTGATGGGATTGGGCGATTCTTTGGTCACTTTGGCGATGATTTGGTCAGGGCGGCGGCGTTCAGCCAGTTCCAGATGGTACTCGTCAAGCACTAATTTTTGCTCTTCCTCATCCACCCCCGGCTCGAAGGTGATGATGATTTCACCCGTTGGCACCATAGGTTTCTGGCTGCCTTCGGCAAAATATACATGGGTACCGAGAGCAACTCCCCTCTTTTGGCGCACCTCGTCCAACTTATCGTCCACGGTGCCACCATCCTTTTCGAGTGCCACCACCTTGAACCCTCCCAGGTTTGGCAAATGCTCTTCACTGATGTATTTCATATTGGCAAGACTGAATTTCCCTGTGGCTTTCAGCCCAACTAAAGAATCGCTTTTTCGGAGAATGATTTCTCCTTTGCCGCTTTTTATTTTGAATTGGCCCATGGTGTGAAGGTTGCACTGTGTGCTTTGATTTTGCCCACAGCTAAATTTATGGTTCAGGAATTGGTTGTTTTGCCCCCGAAAAATAGCAAAGAATTGGAAGAAACTCCAGAACACGTCAATCAGCAAAATGCATTGACGAATCATAGCGTACCTGCAATCCCGTTTTTGTTATTTTTACGGCCGTTTCTACTATATAGCACCAAATTTCAGCCCTATTTGCTACATTATCAAGCATCCAATGGCACTCAGATTTTTAAATAAAGAACGCCCCATCAAGCTCACCGACGAGGAGCTGGTGTTGCGATTTTCAAAAAACTCGAACCAAGTCTGTTTCGAAGAATTGTACCGGCGCTACAAGCACCTGTCTTTCGGCGTCTGCCTGAAGATGATGAAAAACGAGGACGACAGCCGCGACATCGTCTCCGAGGTTTTCAGAATTCTCTACCAAAAATTGCCCTCTGCAAATGTGAAATCATTCAAGAGTTACCTATACGCTGTCTCGCGCAACGAGTGCATCGCCCGGCTTCGCCAACGCAAGAGCGAAGCCAATAAATTGGCTGGTTGGCGCTATACGGAAAAGGCGGAGATGGGCTTTGTGGAAAACGATAACATGGTGTCTCTCATTGACGGTGAACCGTCCATGGAAACTAACATGGAAAATGCCGTCCGGCTTTTAGGGGATGAACAACGCACCTGCATTGACCTCTTTTTTTACGAAAACAAAAGCTACAAGGAAATATCCGAACAAACCGGTTTCTCCGAAAAACAGGTGAAGAGCTACTTGCAAAATGGGAAACGCAACCTCAGAATTATGTTGGAAAAGGAAATGAGAAAACAAATTGCATAGTTTTCAAAAACACAAGCCATGGGAAGGATTTTACTCAACGACATTTTTAAAACCACGGAGTGCCTAAGCAGCACCGACATACAAAATTACCTGCAAGGACAGGCCAATCCGGCAAATAAAAGGCGGGTGGAAGAGCACTTGCTGGACTGCCCACTTTGCTCCGATGCCGTGGAGGGGTTTGAATCAGTAACTACCAATATTGCCCTACCCGAAGATTTTGCCACCTTCAGAAAAAAACTCCCCGGGGCCGGTGAAGGCCAGGTTCGCAGGCTCCGTCCGGGCACCGTTTTGCTCAGGGTGGCTGCCGTAGCCGCCATTCTTGTGGCCAGCTATTTTACCCTTATTCAATCTGCTACACCTAACCATTTATTCGGGCAGTATTTCACTTCTTACCGGCTCGATATTCCCATTGACCGGAGAAGTAGCGACGCGGTTCCTTCCCTGAATGCCCCCCTCCAAACTGCATTAAAACTGTATGCCGACAGCCAATACGCAGCCTGCATTCAGCCATTTGAAAAGGCTATCATTGTGGAACCCGAAAATGAAGCTGCCCATTTTTTCGCAGGTCTTGCTTGCTTAGAAACGGGTCAGTTCGAAAAGGCCTCCGGCTTTTTGAGATCCATTGAAGACGGCGCAGGCA